>JAOPVF010000149.1 GCA_025963195.1 Mycobacterium sp.
GGTGGGTGTCGAACGGGCCGAGGGTCTGCGGCTGGAGGGCGGCGAGGTGATCGTTGCCGGACTCGTGCTGCGTTCGATCGGCTATCGGGGTGCGCCGATGCCCGGGCTTGCCTTCGACGACGCCAACGGCGTCGTTCCCAACGAGAATGGCCGCGTGCTCGACGGAGCCGGCAGCCCCATGCCCGGTGTCTACGTCACCGGCTGGATCAAACGGGGGCCGCGAGGCGTGATCGGCACCAACCGCGGGTGCGCCGAGGAGACGGTCGCCGCGCTGTGGGACGACTTCACCGCAGGCTCGCTCGACCGCGCCATCGAGGACCGGGATGCGATGCGGACCTTGCTCGTCGAGCGCGGAGCTCGTCCGATTCCGTGGCGTGGATGGCGCGCGATCGACGAGGCGGAGCGGGCGCGGGGAGCTGCGGCGTCGCGCCCACGGGTGAAGCTGGTGGCCGTCGCCGAGATGCTCAGCGCGGCCCAACCCCAGTCGATTCCGACGTAACGGGCACCGGGTCCGAGTCGGGTCGTCTGGTGGCCAGCACCGAACCGCCCAGAATCAACCCCAGCCCAGCGATGTTCCACGGCGTCAAGGGTTCGTTGAGGATGATCACCCCTGCCGCGAGTGCCACCGCAGGGTTGACGTAGGTAAACACCAGCGCGCGGGCGGGGCCGACCTCGCGGATCAGGGCGAAGAACACGATGAAGGCCAGCGCGGTGCAGACCACGGCAAGGGCCGCCAGCGCCAACAGGATTCGGGTGCTTGGCACGTGGTCGGGCCACGTCGCTGCCGCGGGTCCGGCGTACACCAGTGCGGCAACACCCAGGCATGCCGCTGTGAGCGGCAGCGTCGGTACGTCGCCAAGGTAGCGCGCGGCAACCAGGGGAGCGATCGCGTAGCAGGTCGCCACCAACAACACCTCCGCGACTGGCCACGCGCTGCCGCCTGCGAGTTCGGGTCCGGCAAGGACGCCGACGCCGAACAGCCCGACGGCCAGCCCCGCGATTCGCTTGACCCCGAATCGCGTTTCGCCGCCGGTCAATCGGTCCAGTACCGCGGCGATGATCGGTGCTGCCGCGATGAGCAGACCGGTGAACGAACTGGACAGATGGCGCTCGGCATCCGACAGCAGCGCCCAGGCGGCGATGATCTCGAAGAATGCGAACACCAGTACCGGGCGCCAATGCCGGAACACCGGCGCCCACGCCACCCGAGACAGCGCAAGGGGCAGCAGCACGGCGGCGCCGATCGCCGTTCGCGCCAGCACCAGGACAGGCACCGACACGCCTTCCACCGCAATCTTGATGAGCAGGTAGGGGATACCCCAAATGACGCTCATGGCGGCGAACAACACCGACCCGCGGAGGCTCACGCCCTGGTCAACTCCGCATAGCGCGCCACGTGATGGTCGGTCGAGCCGAACTCGTACTGCACCGCGGTCAGCCGCTTGAAGTAGTGCCCGATGGCCAGCTCCTCCGTCATGCCCATGCCGCCGTGCAGCTGGACTGCGTTCTGGCCGATGAACCTGGCCGCGCGGCCGATCGTAGCCTTGGCCGCCGACACTGCCCTCGCCCTCGTCGCGGGCTCGGCCTCGAGGTTGAGCACCGCGAGGTACACGGCCGCAACGGATTGCTCGAGTTCCATGTGCATGTCGACCATCCGGTGTTGCAGCACCTGGAAGCTCCCGATCGGCTGCCCGAACTGCTGGCGCTGCTTGCAGTATTCGACGGTGTCGGACAGCACCTTCCGCATGCCGCCGACCGCTTCGGCACAGACGGCGGCCGCGCCCTCGTCGCGGGCCCGATCGAGCGACGGCCACGACTGCCCCTCCTCGCCGAGCAGCGCATCGGCGGGCAGCCGCAGACCGGTGAGCACCAGGTCGGCGGCTCGGCGGTCGTCGATGGTGCGGTAGGCGTGGAGCTCGATGGCCGCCGAGCCGACGTCGACGCAGAACAGCGAGATCCCACCGGTGGTGCGGGCGGTCACCAGCAAGTGCGTCGCGATCGGGGCACCGACGGCCATGATCTTGGCACCGTCGAGAACCCACTCGGAGCCGTCCCGCCGTGCCGTGGTCGCGACGTCCTGCCAACGGTCACCGGACTCCGCCTCGGCGGCGGCCAGTGCGACGATCGCCCGGCCGGCGACGATGTTCTCCAGCAGCGCGGTGGCGACGTCGCCGTCCGCGCGTCGCAGCAGGCCCGCGGCGACGACCGCGGTGTCCACGTACGGCTCGATGACCAATGCGCGGCCGAGGGCTTCGGCGATCACCATCATCTCGACCGGCCCTCCGCCGATGCCGCCGACCTCTTCGGGCAGGGCGGCGCCGAGGATGCCGAGTTCATCGGCGAACGCCCGCCAAACGTCCGGCTGCCATCCCGCTCCTGTCTTGGCCGCCGATCGGCTCTTCTCGAGGTCGTAGCGCGTCGCCAAGAACCGGGTGAGTCCGTCGCGCAGGAGTTGTTGTTCGTCGGAGAGATTGAAGTCCATCTACAGTCCCAACTCCGCCTTGGCCAGAATGTTTCGCTGAATCTCGTTGCTGCCCGCATAGATCGAGCCTGCGCGGTCGTTGAAGTAGCGCAGTGGTGCCACTGCCTGCCAGGCCTCGCCGGTGACGTAGCCGTCGGCCGGTGGCTCGAACTCGGCCACCGGTCCGCCGGGACTGGTGGCGTGCGGCTGATAGGCGCGGCCGCGCGGGCCTGCGGCCTCCAACGCCAGTTCGGTGAGCGCTTGGCTGAGTTCGGTGCCGAGCACCTTGAGCATCGACGAGGCGGAGCCGGGGTGCCCGCCGCCGGCCAGCGCGACCAGCACGCGGTACTCCAGGATCTCGAGCACCTCGGTGCGGATGCGTGCGTCGGCGAGCTTGCGGGCGAACCCGGGGTCGTCGATCAAGCTGCCGTCTGCGGGGCCGGGTTGGCTTGCCGCCGCAGCGGCCACCTCAGCGGCCATCACCTGAAGCGCGGGCGCGTGCGCACCACCGCCGCGCTCGAACTCCAACAGGTACTTCGCCACGGTCCAGCCGTCGTCGATCTCGCCGATCACGTTCGACTTCGGGACGTGCACCTCGTCGAAGAAGACCTGGTTCTGAATCTCCTCGCCCGACGTCATGACCAGCGGGCGGATCTGGATGCCTGGCGAGGTCATGTCGATCAGCACGAACGTGATGCCCTGCTGCTTCTTGGTGGTGCGCGACGTGCGGACCAGGCCGAACATCCAGTTCGCCTGGCTGGCGTGCGTGGTCCAGATCTTGCTGCCCGTGCAAATGAGGTCACCGCTCGCCTCATCTGAGACGGCGGCCATGGACAGTGACGCCAGGTCGGACCCGGACTCGGGTTCGGAGTAGCCCTGGCAGAAGAACACCTCACCGGTCAGGATGCGAGGCAGGAAGAAGTCCTTCTGCGCCTGCGTGCCGTAGGCGATGATCGCGTGGGCGACCATCCGGATGCCCATCGGGGAGAGCGCAGGGGCGCCCGCCAACGTCGACTCGCGGCTGAAGACGTAGTGCTGCGTCAGGCTCCAGTCGCAGCCGCCGTATGCGACCGGCCAAGCAGGTGCCGCCCAACCGCGTTCGTGCAGGATGGCCTGCCATTGCAGGCTCGCCTCGTGGTCGCTGTACACGCTCGTCATCAGACGACCGGCCCGCTGCAGTTCCGGTGTCAGCTTGTCCTGCAGGAACGCCCGCACCTCGTCGCGAAAGGCGATGTCGGTGGGTGACCACGTCAGATCCATCGGTTCCCCGTCCGTCGATGACCATACCCAGACAGTAAACCTAGTTACCCAACTCGCTCTCGTGTCGGGGGTGCCCGCAGACCGACACCGCAACGGCGATAATCGACTAGTGGACAGGCGTCGTTATGGAGAGACCCGGCAGTCGCCGATGGCGCTGTTGAGTGAGTTGCCCGCGTTGGTTCTGCTCGAACGATTCCCGGTGCCCGTGCTGGCCATCGCCGAGGACGGCTCGATCATCTTCGCCAACGGCGCCTTCGGCGAGATGGTCGGCAGGAGCGTCGAGGAGGTCATGGCGTCGACGTTCCGGCAGGTCTTCCACACCATGCCTGCCGACGAATCCGCACTGTCCGTCGTCGCGGCGCACGCCGGTCTCGTCGTCGAGTTGCGGCACCGGGACCGTTCGGTGGTCCGTGCCAGAATGAGCAAGTCGGCTCTGCTGCGGGGCGACGACCCCGTCGCACTGGCGACGTTCCAGGACGTCACCGAGCGACTGTGGTCCGACGAGGTGTGAGCCGGTTCTACGGCGACGACGGCGAGATGCGCATCGACTGGCGGGCGAGGAATTCGCGGTAGTACCCGAACGCGTCCTCGGCAACGATCGCGGGCAGCAGGATCTCCAGGGTGCTCGCGAAGCGGCGCCGAAGATCGCGCCCATCGGTCAACGCGCTCGAGACCAGCTCGGTCCCCAGCATCGAGGACAGGACTGTCGCGACCACGGCATCGGCGTCGATGTCGGACCTGACGTCGCCCTGCTCGACAGCCGAGCGCACCCGCTCGGCGAACTCGGCTTCGAAGACGCCGTAGGTGGCCTTCGCCGCGGGGTTGAATCCACCGAACGTTCGCAGTAACCGACACGCTGCCTGCGCGACGTGGTCGCCCATGATGGCGTCGGCGACCACGAACCAGCCGTGCACGAGGTTCTCCATCGCCGGGGAACCCGATCGGCCCGCGGAACGGAAGGCACCGAGGATCGTGTCCATGCCCTCCTCGATGATGGCGGTGGCCACCGCCTCCCTCGACTCGAAGTGGTAGTACAGCGCGCCCTTGGTGAGTTCGGCGCGCTCGATGATGTCGGCGAGACCGCTAGCGGGATAACCGATCTCGTTGATCAATGCGACGGCCGAGTCGATGATCCTCCGCCTGGTGGCTTCGGACCTGGCCTGGCGCACCATCTTCGTGCACCTCCATCAGCCGAAGAGACGGCACTTCGCCGCCCACCGGATCATAGATTGTTGGCGCGCAAAGGTACGGCGTTCTTGACGGCGAGTGCCGACCGGCGCCGGATGAAGCCGGCGAAATAACCGAGCCGTTCGGAGTTTGCGAAGCTCGGCAGGACCAGCATCCACAGCGACTGCAGGTCGCGGATGAAGGTTTCGGGTTCGTTCAGGTTGCTCGTCTGCCGCAGACCCAGATACATCGAGACCAGCAGCCGAGCCGCGTGTTCGGGGTCGACGGCGTCGACGACGTCACCCTCGCCGATGGCCCGTCGGGTCAACGCCGCGAAACCGTTGACCCAGACGTCGAGCACCTTTGCCTGGAGTCCGTCGAAGCGGCCGACGGCCTCGAGGAGATTGAGACCGGCTCGTGCATCCGCGTCGCCGATGTCGGAGACCGCGATCAGGTAGGCGACGTCGATCGTGGTCTCGAGCCCGGAGAGTCCGTTGGTGCGCAGCTGGTCGACGGTGGCCCAGCCTCGCTCGGCGCGATGTTCGATGACCGCAATGGCCAGCGCATGCTTCGACCGGAAGTGGAAGTACAGCGCGCCCTTGGTGACGTCGGCGTTCACCAGGATGTCGTCGAGGTTGACCTGGCTGTAGGGCCTGGTGGCGAACTCGTGGGCCGCGGCTTGCAGTATCTGCAGCCGCGTCGCGTCGGCCCTTCTGTCCGCCTGCTCAGCCACCGTCAACCCTCGCCACGACCCCGGACCAACCCCCGCGTTTCCCGGACCAGTCGTGGTCCGGTGTCAATAGTGGCTGATTTTGCTCCAGACCTTAAGTCACGACATAGCTGCGTAACATTCCAAAGGTATGTAAAGTGCGTGATGTGATGACTCTTGGTCCGAGGTCGGTTGCGGCTGAAGGTGGTGTCATCACACGGCGGACGGCCAGCGCGCCATGTTTCGCGGTCACGTCCATTCCTCACTATTCACTGCAAGCAATCTTTAGGTAGTTAACGCAGATGTGGGACACAGAAGTCGACCTGGTGTGTATCGGCGCTGGAATCGGGGGACTGGCCAGCGCCATCGCCACCGTTGACGCGGGCGACGACGTCATCGTCGTCGACACCGCAGCCCACCCTGGCCAGATTGCTCCGTTCGCGGCCAGTCTCGGCGCGGCGCGCGGATGGTTGCAGCACGACGGCGTGGACGTCGAGACCGAGGATTTCCTCGCTGCCGTCGTCGAGGGTCTCGACCCGCTGGCCCGGCCTTCCGGCGCGTCTCGCGTGCCGATGCGGGTGGCACGCCCCTGGGTGGGCGGGCGGACGGTGGAGCCCTTCGTGGGCGCCGCGATCCGGGCCTGGGACGCGCAGTGCTTCGGATCGCCGTACGGGACGCTGCACTCGAGCGTCTTCGGTTGGCAGCGCACCAAGATGCGCTCGTCGGACGGCGAGTCCATCGACGCCATCCCGATCGGCGACATCGACTGGCACGACGGCCTTGGCGAAGGCGACCTGCTCGACTGGCTGGGCGGGCAAGCCCACGAGCGCGACGTCGAAGTGATCGCGGCCAGCTCGCTGCAACGCATCGTCTTCGAGGAGGGTCTGATCATCGGAGTGGTGCTCGACACGCCCGACGGTCCGTATGCCGTCGGCACCCGTCGCGGCGTGACGTTGTCGCCGCCGGACAACGGGCCCGCTGCGGCCGACCGACTCACCGATCCATCCCAAGGCGACCGCAAGCAGGTGTGCCTCGTCGGGCGCAGCGCCAGCCGCTTCGGGCGCGTCGAGCTGCTCACCACCGCGGCTCCCACCGCCGTCGCCGAGCCGCTCTGCGCGTCGTCAGGGCGTCAGCTGCGCGGCCATCTTCGGGGATCCCGTCAGGTTCCGTCAGACGTTTGGGGTTGCGGAAAAGTGCACGGGCACACGACCTTTGGTCAGTAGTTCCTCCATCTGCTCGTCGCTGAGCGGATGCGACAGCAGGAAGCCCTGCGCCCGGTAACAGCCGTGGCGTAGCAGCGTGCTCGCCGCGGCATCTGTCTCGACGCCCTCTGCCACCAACTGCAACCCGAACGCCTCGGCGAGCGCGATGATGGCCCGCACGATCGCGAGGTCGTCTGGACTAGTGCCCAGGTCGGTGACGAATCCCCGATCGATCTTGATCAGATCCACCGGCAGCGCCTTGAGGTGCGCGAACACGCTGTAGCCGGTGCCGAAGTCGTCGATCGCCAGCGCAACGCCCGCCTGTTTGAGAGCGGCCAGCGTGATGTTGGTGGTCTCGATGTCCTGGACGACGACGCTCTCGGTGATCTCCAGACACACCGAGCCCCGCTCGAGGCCGAACTCGCGCATCGTGCTCGCCACGGAGTCGACGAAACCCTCCGAGACCAGCTGCATCGGCGAGACGTTCAACCGCAGCACGACGTTGGCGCCCAAACCGCGCGAGCGCCACCGGGCGAAGTCCGCGCACGCTGTCCGCATCACCCAGCGGCCGAGTTCACCTGCGAAATTGATGGATTCGGCGACCGCGATGAACGAGGCGGGAGGCAGCAGGCCCCTGGTCGGATGCTGCCACCGAACTAGCGCCTCGACTGCGAGCACATCGCCCGTGCGCATGTCCACCTCGGGCAGATACCGCAGGAACAGCCCACCGGTCTCGATGACGCTCTGCAGGTGCAGTTCGATGTCGGTGCGGTACTCCGAGGTCAGCGACATGTCGGCGGAGAACACGGAAACGTGGTTGCCGCCCGCGGCCTTGGCGGTGAGGACCGCCTGATCGGCACGACGGATCAGATCGGTCGTGGTATCGCTACCTGGTATCCCCAAGGCGACCCCGATGCTCACCGTGCGGGTGAGGAGCTCGCCGTCGATCGCCACCCGTTCGCGCAGGATGGACTGCAACTGGTGGGCGAGCGCCTCGGCATCCTCCACCGCCATAGGCTTTGCCGGTATCACCACGAACTCGTCGCCACCGAGGCGCGCGATCATGTCGCCCTCGCCGGTCGCCGCCTCCAGCCGGTTGGCCAGCGCTTGGATGAAGCGGTCACCGGCGGTGTGGCCGAGGTAGTCGTTGATGGCCTTCAACCGGTCGAGGTCGATGAACAGTGCGGCAACGGGCCCCGGTCGCCCTGGCGCCAGCCGCGCGTCCACGTCTGCCAGCAGTGCCCGGCGATTCCGTAGTCCCGTCAAATCGTCGTGCTCCGCCAGATAGCGCAGCTGGTCCTCCGCCTCGACACGCGCCTGGACCTGTGCGAACAGTGAGGCGATCGCCATCACCGCGTTGAGCTCGGCGACGCTCCATTCGCGGATGCCGTGCTTGACGAAACCGAGCACGCCGGTGGTGACGTCACCGGACAACAGCGGCGCGCACGCCACCGAGGATGTCGTTACGTGCCTGCTGTCTTGGGTGGCGCGTCCGTAGTCCTCTGCGGCGGCGCGAAACACCGTCGGTTCGACGAGGTTCTCGGCGAAGGCGAACATGGGGTCGGCGTCGGCGAAGTAGATCAGCTCGAGCGGATCTACCTTCCCGACGTCGTCGCGCGGTGGCCACTTCGCGATCAGCCGGGTGGCGTGGATTCGGTGGTCGTGGTGGCGCAGGAAGCTGACGTCGACGTCGAAGTGGGCGACGAGGTCGGCCATCACCTGCTTGCTGACCTCGACGGAGGTGGCCGCGTCGACTCCCATCAGACGCGTCGCCACCCCGGTGACGACGACGTCGAGCCTGCTTTGCACCCGTTCCTCCAGTATCTCGTCAGCCTTGCGGTGAAAGGTACTGCCGAAGCGCGCGGCGGCGGCATCGCACCGATGATCGCGGGGCCCTGGTCAAGAACCGGGGCCTGCGCTTCGTCCGGAACGTGTGGTCGCCAATTCTCGGGAATTGTATTGCAGCGTGTTGCCACGCATCGACGCAACGCCGACCGTGGCGAAGTCCCGGTGTCGGACGGCGCGGACCGTCACTGCTGGCTTCCTGGCAGCATGCGGGTCTCACCTGCCCCGTCCAAATGTCTCGCCAGCACCCGGAATTCAGCGGCTATCCGCGACGCTTGCCTGACCTCTGCGTGCTTTGCGAACGTGCCGCGGTCCCACCACATCATCGTCGTCTGATATCGCTCGTCGGGGTAGGGCGTTGGTGGAACTTGAGCAGCCACCAATCCGCCTGTCGTGCGCCATCGGGCCAGTACGTGCGCGCCACTCGTGGCCAGTGCGAATTTGGCATCCAGCAACAATGCAGAGTGCAATGGGAAACGCGCGAGGGCGTTGGTGAGCGAACGACTACGGGCCGGGTCGTCGGTCACCCACGCGGTCTTGACCTCCACGACGCCGAAGGGGATTCGATCGGCGATCAACCTCCGTACCGTGTCCAGGCCGGGGCGGCCAGCCCACTCGACGACAGCGTGGGATTCGTCGGCTGCGCCGTATGGTCCCTTGGACCGGACGCCCGCCACCATTTGGCCGGTCTTGTCCATCGCAGCGAGGAACAGCGAAGTTTCGCCAGGAATGCGCAGTGATTCCCGGTCAAGGGCACGCTCAACGCCGTGCCTGCTGTAGCTGTCCTTGGCGCCGCGCACATATTCCGCCCAGAGTTGCGGTTCCGTCGTCGGCTCGGCTGCCACGAGGGTGCACTCGGTGTCTGGATCCCACCACTCGACGCTCCGGTCGAGGCAAATCCGGTCTAAGCAACGGGGAGGGCAATCGCTGGCATCCAGCGTCGAAACGCTCATCGGTGTCCGTTCTCCGGGCAGGCCTGGGGGTCTAGGCCGCTGCCACATATGCGCATCCAAAGGACAGCAAATACGTCTAAGTATCGCTCTTTGGCGCCCGTTTGGAGCCATTGCGGTGATATTGTATTCACCGTTGTTTGCTCGATAAAGATACTTTTAGCCTGTTATTGGGAATTGGATAAGTCGTCATTCTCGGAGACGGCCTTGATACCTGCAATTAGGTAGCCAAACCGTCATGGTGGCAAACAACGCGTCGGCTTCAGGGCTCGCCCGGCGCAGTATACGAGAGTTTCCCGAGAACTCTCGTGGTGGCGTCGGCAAAGACTCGTCGTCGCTGCGGTGGCGGCCGCGATGCCCGGACGGCACACGTCGGGCGAGACGCGGACTGGTGCCGGGAAACTCGACGCGCTACACATGTTGGGGTCGGCAAGCGGGTCGGCATCATCGTTCTAGGGAGTGCTGTGACGGTCTTCGAGGGTTTGGATGAGTTCGCGGCGGCAAAGGGTAGTCAGTTCGGGCCCACCGAATGGCTGACGATCAGTCAGGAGCGCGTCAACCTGTTCGCCGACGCCACCGACGACCACCAGTGGATACACGTCGACCCCGAGAAGGCGGCCAGCGGGCCGTTCGGCGGCACCATCGCACACGGCCTGCTGACGCTGTCGCTGCTGCCGCACTTCTCCCAGCAGCTGTATCGGGTCTCCAACGTCTCGTTGGCGGTGAACTACGGCTACAACAAGGTCCGGTTCATCACCCCGGTCAAGGTGGGCGCGAAGCTGCGGGCACGCGGTGAACTCACCTCGGTTAATCAGCTGGACGGAGCCGTCCAGGCGACCACGACGATCACCGTGGAGATCGAGGGCGTCGACAAGCCTGCGGCGGTGGTGGAGTCGATCGTCCGCTACATCGCCTGAGTTTCTAGGATCCCCCCGTCGCTCCGCTCGCCCCAGGTGACCGCTGCGCGGCCCGCACCAGTCCGCCGCCGATGATGAGGCGCTGGATTTCACTGGTGCCCTCGTAGAGGCGGAGCAGCCGGACGTCGCGGTAGATGCGCTCCACCGTCACCTCCCGCATGTAGCCGCTACCGCCGTGGACCTGCACGGCGAGATCGGCAACGTTGCCGACCATCTCGGTGCAGAACAGCTTCGCGGCGGACGGGGCGATGCGGCGATCCTCGCCGGAGAGCCATAGGCGGGCGGCGTCGCGGACTAGTGCACGTCCGGCCATCACCCCGGTCTGCTGGTCGGCGATCATCGCCTGCACCAGTTGGAAGTCGCCGATCGGGGTGCCGCCCTGGGTGGCGGTGGCGGCATGGCTCACCGACTCGTCGAGCGCGCGCTGCGCGGCGCCAACGGACAGCGCGGCGATGTGGATCCGGCCGCGCGCAAGTGACGTCATGGCTGCGCGGTAGCCGATGTCCTCGGCTCCGCCGATGAGCGCGTCGGCGCCCACCCGCACGTCGTCGAAGACGACGTCAGCGGTCCAGGCGCCCTCCTGGCCCATCTTGGCGTCCTTCGTGCCGACCGCCACGCCAGCGGCGTCGGCGGGTACCAGGAACACCGCGATGCCAGGGCCGTCGGAGTCCGCTGGCCGGCTCCTCGCGAAGACGACGAACAGGTCCGCGCTCGGCGCATTGGTGATGAACCGCTTCTGGCCGGTGATCACCCAGTCCGTGTTCGATGCTTGGCCGTTGCGAACCGCCTTGGTGCGCAAGCCCGCCGGGTTGGAGCCGGCACCCGACTCCGTCAGTGCGAAGGATGCCACGACGTCGCCGGAGGCGATCCCGTCCAGCCAGCGGCTCTTCTGCTCGTCGGTGCCGAAGCCGACGAGCACCTGACCGGCGATGCCGTTGTTGGTCCCGAACATCGACCGCAGAGCCAACGTGGTGTAGCCGAACTCCATCGCCATCTCGACGTCCTGGACGATGTCGAGGCCCAGCCCGCCCCACTCCTGCGGGATCGCGTAGCCGAACAGGCCCATCTCCTTGGCCTGGTCGCGGATGTCGTCGGGCACCCGGTTGTCGGCCATGATCTCCAGCTCGCGGGGCATCACGGCGGAGCGGATGAAGTGCCGCGTCGCGTCGAGGATGTCCCGGAAGTCGGCTTCAGAGACGGCGGGGTCTGCCATGCGTCGTTCTCCTGACGGGGGCGGTGTAGGCGTCGTGCAACAAATATCATATTTTATGTTGGAGACCGGAAACCTTCAGGAAGGGGTCGGCGCATGGGTTTGCTCGACGGACGAACCGCGGTAGTCACCGGCGGAGCGCAGGGGATCGGTTTCGCGATCGCCGAGTGCTACGTCGCCGAGGGGGCGCGGGTGGTGCTCGGCGACCTCGATCCGGACGCCACCGCAGCCGCGGTGGAGAAGCTGGGTGGGCGCGACGTCGCGGCCGCCGTGCGCTGTGACGTCACGAAGGCCGCCGACGTCGAGGCTCTCATCGCCGCGGCGGTGGACACCTTCGGTGGGCTCGACGTCATGGTGAACAACGCGGGCATCACGAGGGACGCCACGATGCGCAAGATGACCGAGGAACAGTTCGATCAGGTCATCTCTGTCCACTTGAAGGGCACGTGGAACGGCACCCGAAAGGCCGCCGACGTCATGCGGGAGAACACGCGGGGTGCCATCGTCAACATCTCGTCGATCTCGGGCAAGGTCGGGCTGATCGGGCAGACCAACTACTCGGCGGCCAAGGCGGGCATCGTCGGCCTGACCAAGGCGGCGGCCAAGGAGGTCGCGCATCTCGGCGTCCGGATCAACGCGATCCAACCGGGACTGATCCGTTCGGCGATGACCGAGGCCATGCCGCAAAGGATCTGGGACTCCAAGCTCGCAGAGATACCAATGGCCCGAGCCGGGGAACCCGCCGAGGTGGCCAACGTCGCGCTGTTCCTGGCTTCGGACCTGTCGTCGTACATGACCGGCACCGTGCTGGAAGTGACCGGGGGGAGGCACATCTGATGCGCGAGGCATCTAACTCATCGCTCCTCGCGTCCGCAGTCATCTGCGAACCGGTCCGCACTCCGATCGGCCGCTACGGCGGGATGTTCAAGTCGGTGACGGCCGTCGACCTGGCGGTTGCCGCGCTGACGGGTCTGCTGGAGCGGACGGGCGTCGCACCCGACGCGGTGCAGGACGTCATCCTTGGCCACTGCTACCCATCGCCGGAGGCCCCCGCGATCGGGCGGGTGGTGGCACTCGACGCAGGCCTGCCCGTGACGGTGCCCGGCATGCAGGTGGACCGCCGGTGCGGATCGGGATTGCAGGCGGTGATCCAGGCGTGCCTGCAGGTGGGCACTGGCGCGAACGATCTGGTGGTCGCCGGCGGCGCGGAGAGCATGAGCAACGTCGCGTTCCACTCCACCGACATGCGCTGGGGAGGTGCCCGGGGCGGCGTGAAGGTCCACGACGGGCTGGCCCGCGGCCGCACCACCGCAGGCGGGCGCAACTACCCGGTGCCCGGCGGCATGCTGGAGACGGCCGAGAACCTACGCCGCCAGTACGGCATCTCGCGCGCCGAACAAGACGAACTCGCGGTGACCTCGCACCAGCGCGCGATCGCCGCTCAGAAGAACGGGATCTTCGCCGAGGAGATCGTCCCGGTCAGCGTGCCCGGCCGCCACGGCGACGAACTGATCGACACCGACGAGCACCCCCGCGCCGACACCTCGGTGGAATCGCTGAGCCGGCTAAAACCCGTACTACTGCGGGAGGATCCGGAAGCCACGGTCACCGCGGGCAACTCCAGCGGGCAGAACGACGCGGCGTCGATGTGCATCGTCTCCACGACGGAGAAGGCGGCCGAGCTGGGTCTGCGGCCGCTGGTGCGACTGGTGTCGTGGGGTGTCGCCGGAGTGGCGCCGAACGTGATGGGCATCGGGCCGGTCCCCGCGACCGCCGTGGCGCTTCGCAACGCTGGGCTGGCTCTGTCCGACATCGACCTGATCGAACTCAACGAGGCGTTCGCCGCCCAGGCGTTGGCCGTGATGCGCGAATGGGGCTTCACCGGCGCCGATGCCGAGCGCACCAACGTGCACGGCTCCGGTATCTCGCTGGGGCACCCGGTGAGCGCAACGGGCGGCCGGATGCTGGCGACGCTGGCGCGCGAACTCCACCGGCGCAACGCGCGGTACGGACTCGAGACGATGTGCATCGGGGGCGGGCAGGGCCTTGCCGCGGTGTTCGAGAGGGTGGCATGACGAAGCTTGCTCAGACGATCGGACTGACGGACGTTCAGTCCGAGATCGTCTCTGCGGTACGGCAATTCGTGGACAAGGAGGTCATTCCCACCGCCCAGGCACTGGAGCACTCCGACACCTACCCGCAGCACATCGTCGACCAGATGCGCGAGATGGGTTTGTTCGGTCTGATGATCCCCGAGGAGTACGGCGGAGTCGGCGAATCCTTGCTCACCTATGCGCTGTGCATCGAGGAGCTGGCCCGCGGCTGGATGAGTGTGTCCGGCGTGCTCAACACCCACTTCATCGTCGCCTATATGCTGCGCCAGCACGGCACCGACGAACAGAAGCACCGGTTCCTGCCGCGAATGGCGACAGGCGAGGTGCGCGGCGCCTTCTCGATGTCCGAACCCGAGCTGGGTTCCGACGTTGCGGCCATACGCACCAAGGCCGTTCGCAATCCGGGCGGCGGCTACGCCATCACCGGACAGAAGATGTGGCTGACCAACGGTGGCAGCTCCACGCTGGTGGCGGCGCTGGTGAAGACCGACGAAGGAGCTGACAAGCCGCACCGCAACCTGACCGCGTTCCTCGTCGAGAAGCCCACCGGCTTCGGCGAAGTGGCACCAGGGCTGGTCATTCCCGGCAAGATCGACAAGCTCGGTTACAAGGGCATCGACACCACCGAGTTGATCTTCGACGGCTACCAGTGCAGCGACGACGACGTGCTCGGCAATGCGCCTGGACAGGGGTTCTTCCAGATGATGGACGGCATCGAAGTCGGCAGGGTCAACGTCTCCGCCCGCGCGTGCGGCGTCGGCATCCGGGCATTCGAGCTCGCCGTCCGATATGCCCAGCAGCGCAGCACCTTCGGCAAGCCCATCGCCGACCACCAGGCCATCGCCTTCCAGCTGGCCGAGATGGCGACGAAGGTCGAGGCTGCCCATCTGATGATGGTCAACGCGGCTCGGTTGAAGGACTCGGGGGAGCGCAACGACGTCGCCGCGGGAATGGCCAAATACCTTGCCAGCGAGCTCTGTTCGGAGGTCACCCAGCAGAGCTTCCGGATCCACGGCGGATACGGCTACTCCAAGGAGTACGAGATCGAGCGTCTCATGCGCGACGCCCCGTTCCTGCTCATCGGCGAGGGCACCAGCGAGATCCAGAAGACCATCATCAGCAAGAGCCTCCTTCATGAGTATCGACTCTGACCCACTGGGGCGAGCGAAGCGACGGGGGGAACCGGAGTTCGCCGCAAGGCCGCAGCTGTCCGACGACGTCGCGCGCTACGTCCGGCGGCGGATCTTCAACGGCACCTACCGGGCAGGTGAATACCTGCGGCTGGACCAGCTCGCCGCCGATCTCGGCATCAGCGTCACGCCCGTGCGGGAGGCGCTGTTGAACCTCTGCGCCGAAGGACTGCTGATACAGCAGCCACGGCGCGGCTTCGTCGTGCTCGAGCTGACTGCGCGCGACATCGCCGACGTGGCGAACGTGCAGGCCTTCATCGGCGGTGAACTCGCCGCGCGGGCCGCGGAGAACATCAGCGACGAGCAACTGGCCGCCCTGCGCGGAATCCAGGACGAGCTGGAGCGGGCCTATGAGCAGGACGACCTGGAGCCCACCGTCCGGCTCAACCACGAGTTCCACCGCACCATCAACGTGGCCGCGGACTCACCGAAGCTCACGCAGTTCATGTCTGGCATCACGCGATACGCCCCTGAATCGGTGTTCCCGACGGTGAGCGGCTGGCCGCAGCTGTCGATCAGGGACCACCGTCGCGTCATCGCCGCATTCGAGCGCAGGGATGCCAACCGGGCCAGGATGGCGATGGCCGAGCACTTCACGGTCGGCGTCGCGCCGCTCACCGACCACCTGATCGAGAGGGGCGTGATCTCCGATGCGGATACCCCGGCGGAGGCTGCAGATGGTTCATAGGCGATCAGCGCGGTATCCGACTCCGCAACCGGCTCGAAACCCGTCACGCTCGGCTATCGTGCTGAAAATGAAGCGTTCGATCGCCGGTGTCATCGCCGCTCTGAGCTGCGCCGCGGGCGCCGGGCTGGTGACCGCGCCGCCGTCTCAGGCGGACGACATCGGATATCTCATCAACGTGACCCTGCGGCCGGGCTACAACTTCGCGAACGCGCAGG
The DNA here is from genome assembly GCA_025963195.1 of Mycobacterium sp. GTDB lineage: Bacteria > Actinomycetota > Actinomycetes > Mycobacteriales > Mycobacteriaceae > Mycobacterium. The sequence continues at coordinate 15,929 of JAOPVF010000149.1, forward strand.
CGGCGCTCGACTACGGCAACGGCCTCTGCGACCGCATCGGCCAAAAGCAGAGCTATGCGGATCTCGCGTCCTCGATCAGGTCCGACTTCAACACGTCCGACGAGTTCCAGATCTCCTACCTGCTCAGCCAGGCGACCCAGGAGCTGTGTCCTGCCCAGATCTGGCAGTTGCGACAGTCCGCCGCGGGCTATCGCGTACCCGCCTGAGCCAGGTTTGGTTCTAGTGCACCGTCTTGCGGCGTTGCGCCGGAGCCGCCTTGGCCGATGCCTGCTCGATCAGGCGCTCGGCGTGGTCGAGGATGCAGTCGAGGCCGTATTCGAAGTTGTTGTCGTCGGGGGCGCCGATTCGGTGGTCGTCGCCGCTCAACCTGGCCAGTAACGGCGTGCTCTCGGTGTTGAGGACCATCTTCTCCTCGAAGCCGCCGGATCCACCGTCGGACGACCGGTTCTTGTCGTAGAGGCGCTGCAGCACAACGGATCCGCGCACGTGCATCGACACCGCGGAGTACGTGTCGAAGGCGTCCTCGGGCGACAAGCCGGCCTCGACCAGGCTCTCGATCGCCTTCTCCACCGCGGCAGCCCCGAGCTTGGCCGCGCGCGGGCTCAGCGCCGAGCGGATGAGGATCAGGTCGCACAGAATCGGATTGCCCAGGAACGCCTTTCGTACGCTGCGCGCGTGGTTGCGCAACGTCTCGCGCCAATCCTTGGCTTCCACATACGGAGTGGCGAACACGTACTGCTTCAACGCCCGGTCCGTCATGGCGTTGAGGAGCTCGTCCTTCTTGCGGAAGTACCAGTAGATGCTCGTCACGCCCACGCCGAGATGCTTGCCAAGCAACGGCATGCTGACGTTGTCGATGCCGAGCCCCTCGGCGAGTTCGAAGGCGCCCTTGATGATGTCGTCGGGGTTGATGGAGCCCCGTTCGCGACGTTGTCGCTTTTCGGCGGTCGCCGGCTTGGCCACGAGGACACCTCCGTCAAGATCACTACCTCTGGCACCGCACCCGTTCGGGATGGGCGAACTCAATCTACCGGCAACGGGCGCCTGAGCACCGGAAGTGCTGGTCACGGGGTCGCGTCGTTCCCCGGCGGGCGGCTACTGAAAGGCCCATAGTAAGTTTCTCCGGGTAGCGGACCGACGATCGACAGGAGCCAAGTGGCCGACGAAATTCTGACGGAACGCCATGGGCGGACTCTCGTCATCACCATCAATCGACCGGAAGCGCGCAACGCATTCAACTTGGCCGTGACCAAGGGGCTCGCGGATGCCATGGACGAACTCGACGCGGCGCCCGAGCTGTCGGTCGCGATCGTCACGGGGGCAGGCGGCAATTTCTGCGCGGGCATGGATCTGAAGGCGTTCGTCGCCGGGGAGAACGTCTCGATCCCTGGCCGCGGAATCGGATTCACCGAACAACCGCCCCGCAAGCCGGTCATCGCTGCAGTCGAGGGTTACGCGCTCGCGGGTGGTACCGAGATCGTGCTGGCGACCGACCTGGTGGTGGCCGCCAAGAACGCGAAGTTCGGCATCCCCGAGGTCAAGCGTGGGCTGGTGGCCGCGGGTGGTGGGCTGCTGCGGCTGCCCCACCGGATTCCGTACCAGAAGGCTCTCGAGCTGGCGCTCACCGGTGACAACTTCACCGCAGAGGAGGCGTCCGCCTGGGGCTTCGTCAACGTGCTGACCGAGCCGGGCGGGGCGCTGGCCGGCGCGCTCGCGCTTGCCGAGCGGATCACGAAGAACGGGCCGCTTGCGGTCGCCGCGACCAAGGAGATCATCGTGAAGTCGGCCGGCTGGAGCGAGGACGAGATGTGGCGCAAGCAAAGCGAACTCATCCGTCCGGTGTTCTCGTCCAAGGACGCGATCGAAGGTGCCACGGCCTTCGCCGAGAAGCGCGCGCCCAATTGGACCGGCTCCTGACGATCAGGGGTTTCAGGGCTGGTGCGCCAGGAGCTTGATCATCAGGCCGTTGGCCTCGCTCAGCACGGTGCCGTCCGCGTCGGTCATGGTCGCCGTGATGAATGCCTTTCGCCCCTCGATGCGATCGACGCGGCCGCGGCTGATCAGGGGAGTGTCGATCGGCGTGACGGCGCGGTAGTCGACGTGCAGATAGCCGGTGCGGCTGATGGGCCGCCCCGCGGCTGACACGATCATGCCGAAGTGCCAGTCGTAGAGCAGCGGGATAGCACCAGGTTGTCCAGCTCGGTGGGGCCACCGTCTTCCCAGTGTTGGATGTGGTGGGCGTGCAGACCACGGGTGGCCCCGCAGCCGGGTATCGCGCAGCAGGGGTCACGGTGCTCCAGAACCCGGCGTAGCCGGCGCCCGACGGTTCGGGTCGCCCGCCCCGAGCCGATCACCCGGCCGTCGCGTTCGAGCCAGGCTTCGCAGGTCGCATCGCAGGTCAGGTAGCGGCGGTCGTCATCGGAGAGCAGCGGGCCTAGGCTCATGAACGCATTGACGGTGTTCGGCAACGGCGGCGCCTGCGCCGACACAGTGTCGCCGTTGGTGTGGTCGCGTTTCCACTGGGCGATCAGGGCGTCGCGGTGCGACTGCAGGGCGGCGTCGAACGTCGCGGCCTCGGCGTGCGGCAGCGTGATCCGCCAGCAGGTGGACTGCTAGTCGGTGGTCTTGCTGATCGACCGCGGCGGTTCCGGCGGCGGCTCGGGTTCGGGTTCGGGTCGCGGTTCGAGTTTGATTGCGGTGCGCAGTTGAGTGACGGTGGCGGTGGCGGCCATCTTGCGCGGT
>JAOPVF010000155.1 GCA_025963195.1 Mycobacterium sp.
TGGTGGATCTGGCCGTCGCCGGCAGGGATGACGAACGTTTCGTCGACGTGTGCGCCAGCCCGCCGTCCGGCGATCGAGACCTTGGTCAGCACGTCGTAGCGCGCCCTCACCTCGTCGCCGGACACGCGGTACTCCGGCGTCGTGGTGGCGCCGATGATCTTGTACTGCATGCCACGGGACAGGCTGCGCCGCAGGTGTTTTCCGGAGAAGCCGTTCTTCATGCCCTGTTCGATGCGCGTGCAGTCGGGCGCGAACGGCACGGAGTCGCCGTCGTGGGTGACGAGCGCATCGATGTAGGCCTGCGCGGCCGCGATGCGTTCGGTATCCGACTCCACCGATTCCCCGGTCGCTTCGCTCCTGCCCTCCGGAACCACTAGATCCGCTCGATGATGGTGCCGGTCGACAGGGCGCCGCCTGCACACATGGTGATGAGCGCGGTGCTCTTGTCCGAGCGTTCGAGTTCGTGCAGCGCCGTGGTGATGAGGCGGGCGCCGGTGCTGCCCACCGGATGACCGAGCGCGATCGCGCCGCCGTTGACGTTGACGCGGTCCATGTCCGGCTCGTGCACCCGGGCCCACGACAGGACCACTGATGCAAAGGCCTCATTGATCTCGACGATGTCGACGTCGCCTATCTTCATCCCGGCCTTCTCCAGCACCTTGGCGGTCGACTGCACTGGGCCGTCGAGGTGGTAGTACGCCTCGGAGCCGACGTTGGCCTGGCTGACTATGCGGGCCCGTGGCTTCAGACCGTGCGCCTTGGCGACGTCCTCGTCCATCCAGAGCACGGCAGCTGCGCCGTCGGAGATCTGCGACGACGTACCGGCGGTGTGAATCCCGCCTTCCATGACGGGCTTCAGCTGCGCGAGGCCCTCAAGCGTGGTGTCGCGCAAGCCCTGGTCGCGGGTCACGGGTGCGAGCTCGGCCGTCGGCCGCTTGTTCTCGTCGAGCACCGGCGCGACGATCGGCGAGATCTCGCGGTCGAACCGGCCCTCGGCCCATGCCACCTTGGCCTTCTGCTGGGACGCGAAGCCGAAGGCGTCGATCTCCTCACGAGTGATGCCGCGCCGCTTGGCGATCCGCTCGGCGGCAGTGAACTGATCTGGCATGTCGATGTCCCACGACGACGCCCGGATGATCGACCGGTCGGGTCCGGCGTTGGCGCCGAGTCCGACCCGGCTCATCGCCTCGATGCCGCAGGCGATGCCGATGTCGATGGCCCCGCCTGCGATGAGTCCGTGCACCAGGTGGTTGGCCTGCTGGGCGCTTCCGCACTGGCAGTCCACGGTGGTGGCGCCGACGTGCTCGGGCAGACCCGCGGTCAGCCAGCCAACGCGGGTGATGTTGTTGGACTGCTCGCCGAACTGCGTCACGCAACCGCCGATCAGTTGCTCGACCTCGCCGGGATCGATGCCTGCCTTTTCCACGAGAGCCTTCTGGACGGCACCCATGAGCTCGGTGGCGTGCAGGCCGGACAGCCAGCCATTGCGCTTCCCGATCGGGCTGCGGGTGGCTTCGACGATGACAGGGTTACCCATTCCGCCAGGCTAGAACACGTTTCATAAGTCTGACAAGCTGTGAAGTGCCCACGCCTTTGATCTGCGGTGAAGCCATGTTTTACTGGCACTAGAACACGTTGCAATTGAGGAGCGCATAACTATGGCACCCCTGAAATTCCCGGCTGAGTTCGACTTCCTGGATCCCGACGTCAACCTCGTCGGTCTGCCCGTGGAGGAACTCGCCGAGCTGCGCAAGTCCGAGCCGATCCACTGGGTCTCCGTTCCCGGCGGGACGGGCGGCTTCGAGGACCACGGCTACTGGATGGTCAGCAAGCACGCCGACGTCAAGGAGGTGTCGCGGCGCAGCGACGTCTTCTCCAGCTGGGAGAACGGCGCCATCCCGGTGTGGCCGCAGGAGATGAAGCGCGACATGGTCGAGATGCAGCGCAGCGTCCTGCTCAACATGGACGCGCCGCACCACACCCGGCTTCGCAAGATCATCTCCCGCGGGTTCACGCCAAGAGCCATCGGCAGGCTGGAGGAGGAACTCGCCCAGCGCGCCCAGAACATCGTGAAGGCCGCTGCGGCGGAAGGCTCCGGCGACTTCGTCGAGCAAGTGTCGTGCGAGCTGCCGCTGCAGGCCATCGCCGGTCTGCTCGGCGTGCCGCAGGAGGATCGCGACAAGTTGTTCCGCTGGTCCAACGAGATGACAGGCGGCGAGGATCCCGAGTTCGCCGACGTCGATCCCGCGCAGTCGTCGATGGAGGTGATCATGTACGCGATGGCGATGGCCGACGAGCGGGGCAAGAACCCGACCGACGACATCGTCACAGCGCTGATCCAGGCCGACATCGACGGAGAGAAGCTCTCCGACGACGAGTTCGGCTTCTTCGTGATCATGCTCGCGGTCGCGGGCAACGAGACCACCCGTAACTCGATCACGCACGGCATGATCGCGATGGCGAGCAACCCGGATCAGTGGGAGTTGTTCAAGAAGGAGCGTCCGGCGACCGCGGCCGACGAGATCATCCGTTGGGCCACTCCGGTGTCGGCCTTCCAGCGCACCGCCAACGCGGACACGGAATTGGCCGGCGTGCAGATCAAGAAGGGCCAGCGGCTGGTGATGTCCTACCGTTCGGCCAACTTCGACGAAGACGTTTTTGAACACGCCCACACATTCGACATCCTTCGCGACCCGAACCCCCACGTCGGCTTCGGCGGGACGGGTGCGCACTTCTGCATCGGCGCCAACCTCGCGCGGATGACGATCAACCTGATCTTCAACGCGGTCGCCGATCACATGCCGGATCTCAAGCCCGTCGGTGAGCCCGAGCGGCTACGGTCGGGATGGCTGAACGGCATCAAGCACTGGCAGGTCGACTACACCGGCGCCGGCGAGCCGGCAAATTCAGCGTCGGCCGGCGCCTAGCCAGCGCGCAAAATCCCAGGAATCAAGGAGGATTCGGGTGGACTTCACCCCAGACGAGGGGCAGCAGGCCGTCGCCGACGTAGTGACGTCCGCGCTCGGTCGGGACAACACTTGGCAGGCGCTCGTCGACGGCGGGGTGAACGCGTTCGGCGTTCCCGAGCGGCTCGGCGGCGACGGCCTCGGTCTGCCGGAGGTCGCAACGGCGCTCACCGAGATCGGCAGGCACGGCACCGTCAGCCCCGCGCTGGCGACCCTCGGGCTCGGCCTGGTGCCGCTGGTCGACCTGGCCTCCGACGAGCAACAGGACCGGTTCTTGGCCCGGGTGGCCAAGGGTGGCGTGCTGTCTGCGGCGCTCAACGAGCCGGGTATCTCGCTGCCGGATCGTCCGAAGGTGACACTGTCGGGCGGCAAGCTGTCCGGCACCAAGGTCGGGGTTCCCTACGCGGAGCTTGCGGATTGGCTCGTCGTCACCACCGACGGCGGTGTCATCGTGGTGTCGCCAAAGGCCGCAGGGGTGACGCTGACGAAGACCCCGACGTCCAACCACTCCGACGAGTACGTAGTCACGTTCGACGGTGTGGCCGTTGGCGATTCGGACGTCCTGGCCGGCGCTGAAGTACGTCGGGTCAATCAGCTGGTGCTGGCGACGACGGGAGCGTTCATCGCCGGACTCGTCGCCGGCGCGTTGCGGCTGACGGCCGACTACGTGGCCAGCCGCGAGCAGTTCGGCAAGCCGCTGTCGACGTTCCAGACCGTCGCCGCGCAGCTCGCCGAGGTGTACATCGCATCGCGCACCATCGCGCTTGCCTCGACGTCGGTGATCTGGCGTCTTTCCGAAGGTCGTGACGTCGACGAGGACATCGACGTGCTCGGGTACTGGGTGACGTCGCAGGCGCCACCGGTGATGCAGCTCTGCCACCACCTGCATGGCGGCATGGGCATGGACATCGCCTACCCGATGGACCGCTACTACTCGACGATCAAGGACCAGACCCGGCTGCTCGGCGGGCCGTCGTACCGGCTGACTCTGCTCGGCGCATCGACTCTGGTGGGAGCGTAATGTACATCGAACTGACCCCGGAACAGCGCCAGCTGCAAGCTGAACTGCGGCAATACTTTTCGAACCTGATCAGCCCCGAAGAAGCCAAGGCGATGGAGTCCGATCGCCACAACGAAGCCTATCGCGCGGTGATCAAGCGGATGGGCTCCGACGGCAAGCTCGGAGTCGGCTGGCCCAAGGAGTTCGGCGGTCTGGGTTACGGCCCCATCGAGCAGTCGATCTTCGTCAACGAGGCGCAACGCGCCGACGTGCCGCTGCCTGCGGTCACCTTGCAGACCGTCGGGCCGACGCTGCAGCAGTTCGGCAGCGAGCTGCAGAAGAAGAAGTTCCTGCCCGGCATCCTCGCCGGCGACGTGCACTTCGCGATCGGCTACACCGAGCCCGACGCAGGAACCGATCTGGCGTCGTTGCGCACCACCGCCATCCGCCACGGCGACGAGTACATCGTCAACGGGCAGAAGGTCTTCACCACCGGTGGCCATGACGCCGACTACATCTGGCTGGCCTGCCGGACCGATCCGGAAGCCGTGAAGCACAAGGGCATTTCGATACTGATCGTCGACACGAAGGACCCCGGCTACAGCTGGACGCCGATGATCCTTTCCGACGGCGCGCACCACACCAACGCCACCTACTACACCGACGTGCGGGTACCGGCCGACATGCTCGTCGGCGAGGAGAACGGCGGCTGGCGGCTGATCACCACCCAGCTGAACAACGAGCGGGTGATGCTCGGCCCCGCCGGGCGGGTCGCCTCCATTTACGACCGCATACACGCGTGGGCGTCCAAGCCGGGGAGTTCGGGAGACACCCCGCTGGACCACGACGACGTCAAGCGTTCGCTAGCCGAGATCAAGGCCATGTGGCGCATCAACGAGCTGCTCAACTGGCAGGTGGCTGCGTCCGGAGAGAACATCGACGTCGCCGATGCCGCTGCAACCAAAGTGTTTGGCACCGAGCGCATTCAGTACATCGGGCGGCTCGCCGAGGCGGTCGTCGGCGCTCACGGCAATCCGGCCGACCCCGAGACCGCCGAGCTGCTCGAGTGGCTCGACAGCCAGACCAAGCGCAATCTCGTCATCACCTTCGGTGGTGGCGTGAACGAGGTGATGCGCGAGATGATCGCCGCATCCGGACTGAAGGTGCCGAGGGTTCCGCGGTGAGTGCCATTGAAGACATCAAGGCGGCGGCGGAGCGGGTCAAGGCCGAGGGGCGCAGCAAGCCGCGCGTCGGTCGCCACCCGGTGAACCAGCCGATGGTCGACCACTGGCTCGAGGCCATCGGTGACAAGAACCCGATCTACGTCGACGAGGCCGCGGCCAAGGCGGCCGGCCACCCCGGCGTCGTCGCCCCACCCGCGATGATCCAGGTGTGGACGATGAAGGGACTCGGCGGCGTCCGCCCCAACGACGATCCGCTTGGCAAGATCCTCGAATTGTTCGACGACGCAGGCTATATCGGTGTCGTCGCGACCAACTGTGAGCAGACCTACCACCGGTACCTGAGGCCGGGCGAGGAGGTCAGCGTCGCTGCCGAGCTGACCGACGTGGTCGGCCCCAAGCAGACCGCACTCGGCGAGGCGTTCTTCATCACGCAGAGGATCAGCTGGCAGGTCGGCGACGAGGACGTCGCCGAGATGATGTGGCGCATCATGAAGTTCATTCCTTCGGAAAAGGTGGTCGCCGGCGCACCTGCACCGGTGCCCGATGACTTGGACGCCGACTCGATGATGCGGCCAGCGTCGTCGCGGGACACCAAGTTCTTCTGGGATGGCGTCAGCGCGCACGAACTGCGGCTTCAGCAGCGGCCGGATGGCAGCCTGCAACATCCGCCGGTTCCTGCCCTGTGGCTCGACAAGGAGCTCGAGACCGACTATGTCGTCGCGAGCGGTAAGGGCACGGTGTTCAGCTTCGTCGTGCACCACGCCCCGAAGGTGCCCGGCCGCACGTTGCCGTTCGTCATCGCGTTGGTCGAACTCGAGGAAGGTGTCCGGATGCTCGGTGAGTTGCGTGGTATCGATCCCGCGAAGGTGGAGATCGGATTACCCGTTAGCGCAACGTATATCGACTTCCCCGCCAACGAAGTCGGTCCGGCCTGGACGCTGTACGCATGGGAGCCCGCCAAATGAGCGCCCCCACGCTGGAGGTCGGCACCAAGCTGCCCGAGCTCAAGCTCTACGGCGATCCGACGTTCATCGTCTCGACCGCCATCGCCACCCGCGACTACCAGGACGTGCACCACGACCGCGACAAGGCGCACGCGAAGGGTTCCAAGGACATCTTCGTCAACATCCTCACCGACACCGGTCTGG
>JAOPVF010000163.1 GCA_025963195.1 Mycobacterium sp.
CACCCAGTGAATGGGGTCAGCTCGCCCGCTGACCGCCGACACCTTCGTGGTCGACGTCCCGCCAGAAACCGTGGTCATAGTCGGCGTCCGGGATCTGGATCATCGCGCCGCGCCCCTTGGCAAGGGCCAGCCCACATGCCAGTTCGAGTTCTTCGGTGTCGATGTCGAGGCGGTCGATGCCGTTGAGGATTCGTTCGGCGTCGTTGACGATGCGGCGCATGGCCGGGGCGTCACCGTACGTCGCCTCCAGGGCCGACACGCACTGCATCAGGTGGCCGATCAGCTGCTGAAGTTCATTGAGTTCGGTCGTCTTGGACATCGAATCTCCTTGGGCGTTGGGGTATTCGGTTACCGGGGCAAGCACACCTTTGGCAGCCCCGGACGGTGGATGAGCCGCGTCATGACCGCGGCCAAAAGGCTGAGAAGGCCGGCGACGACGAACGGAGTCGCGAGCCCGTGCGACGACACCAGAAGTGCGGGCAGCCCGACTCCGATGAACCCTCCGAACAACTTGGCGCTGTAGACCAGGCCGAAGTTGCGCACGGCGTTGGGCTCGCCGAAGTAGTCGGCGACGAGGCTTGCGAACAGCGGGTAGAAGGCGCCGCCCGCCATTCCGCTCAGCGCGGCGAAGATCACGAACGCCCATGGCTGGCCGATCGACGCGGAGTAGACGAGCCCCAGCTGGGCGCAACCCTCGAGCAGCAGTGCGGCGCTCAGCGTCTGGCGCCGACCGAACCGGTCGGAGATCCGGCCGGCGACGCTGCGGCCCCCGCCGTTGACGACGGCAAGCAGGCCAACGGCCAGCGCGCCGACCCCTAGCGAAAACCCTTGGTGCATCGCGACGATCGGAATGTAGGCGATGGCCAGCAGCGAGGCGGCGGCGGCGATGACCAGGATGAGATACATGACCAGGAACGCCGGTGTGCGGACGGCCTCGGCAGGGGGGAACTGCCGTACCGCTCGGACGTTGTGGGCGAGGCTGCGGTTCAGCCGCTTGTCGACGGCCCACACCTTGGGGTCGATGTCCTGCGGCCACCACCCCGATGGCGGATCCCGCAGGAGGGCGCCACACGCGCCGACGACGAGGAGCACGCACACACCGACTCCGGCGAAGACCTCGGCCCGGTTCGACGGTGTGAGGTAGGCGGCGAAGAGCGCGATGAACGGCACGGCGCCAAAACCGAAAGCCCCCGTGACGAAGCCGACCCGGATACCGCGCTGTTCCGGATACCACTTCGCGACCGTGGAGGCGCACGTGGCGTAGACGATTCCGGCGCCGGTGCCCGACAGCACGGAGTACCCGAGCACCGCGTATCCGAGGCTGTCGGTGTAGGCGAGGGTAAGCGGGCCTGCGGCGCACAGGACGGCGCCGAGCAGGACCGCGCGTGGGGGAGAGAGTGCGAGTCGATGGCTCAACGCGGCGGTGGGTGCTGCCGCGCCTGCCTGGAACACCACCCAGAGGGCGAGCACCCAGAAGGCGCCCGTCGCGGCCGACCCGTTGGTGGCGTCCAACGCGGCGACGGCGACGCCATAGCCGTACTGAAGGACGCCGATGCCCGCCATGGCGACCCAGGTCAGCCAGAGCATCCATCTCCTGGAGTGGCCCATGATGTCGTGCGGCCGTTCACCGACTCGATACGAGCGGCCATGAAGGTCTCGGACCTCGACCACCCCGACGCCGCTCTGAGTCATGTCCGCCTCCACGATTGCATACAGTATGCGATGAGCATAACTATGACTTGGGTCACTTGTCTAGTGGAAGCTGCGATTGCCTCGCCGGCTGGGCCCGATCGGTTGTTGGCACTAGGTCGTCGCGGCCGATCCGCTCGGGGATCGCCTCGGTCGTCGACTCTGCGCGGAGGGCGCGGAGGCGCGAGTGACGAGTGCCGTGAGCGCGGAGACGACTGGCAGCCAGGGGGATTCGCCGCCTTGGAGCGTCTGGCCAGGCAATTGACAGTAAATCCACAGAGAACCTGGTTAAAGTCTTGCGCGGTCAATTGTATGTAGTATACCGTCATCATCTGTGACCCGTACCACTCTAAATAACAGTGAGCGGGGCCGGTCACAGCCATTTCGATTCAAGGGGAATTACCGTGGCAAAGGCGCTTGAAGGAGTGCGGGTCCTCGACATGACACACGTTCAGTCGGGACCGTCGTGCACACAGATCCTGGCGTGGCTAGGCGCAGACGTCGTCAAGCTGGAGGCCCCAGGTGGCGACATCACCCGCAAGCAACTGCGCGACATCCCCGGGGTAGACAGCCTCTACTTCACGATGCTCAACTGCAACAAGCGGAGCATCACGCTCAACATGAAGTCAGCAGAGGGCAAGCGGATCTTCACCGATCTGCTGCCCCGATTCGACATCCTCGCCGAGAACTTCGCCCCCGGCGCGATCGAGCGCATGGGCTTCGGGTGGGACAAGCTGCAGGAGATCAACCCGCGGCTCATCTTCGCCTCGATCAAGGGTTTCGGAGACGGCCCCTATACCCATTACAAGGCCTACGAGGTGGTCGCCCAGGCCATGGGCGGGTCGATGAGCACCACCGGGTTCGAAGACGGTCCGCCGCTAGCCACCGGCGCCCAGATCGGCGACTCGGGCACGGGTGTGCACGCCGTGGCAGGCATCCTCGCCGCGCTCTATCAGCGCGAGCACACCGGCCGCGGACAACGCGTGACCGTCGCCATGCAGCATGCGGTGCTGAACATGTGCCGGGTGAAGCTGCGCGACCAGCAGCGGCTGCAGAACGGGCCACTGGCCGAGTACCCCAACGACGAGTTCGGCGACACCGTGCCACGTTCGGGCAACGCCTCCGGCGGAGGCCAGCCGGGATGGGCCGTGAAGTGCGCCCCCGGCGGCCCCAACGACTACGTCTACATCGTCATCCAGCCCGTGTGCTGGGCGCCGATCGCGAATCTGATCGGCCGCCCCGAGCTGGTGACCGACCCCGAGTGGAGCACGCCGGAAGCGCGACTAGACAAGCTGGACAAGATGTTCCAGCTGATCGAGGAGTGGACGATGGGACTCGGCAAGTGGGAGGTGCTCGCAACGCTGACCGAGCATCACATCCCGTGTGGCCCGATCCTGTCCACCAAGGAGATCATCGAGGACGAGTCGCTGGCGGCCAACGAGATGGTGGTCCGCGTCGACCATCCCGAGCGCGGCGAGTTCAGTACCGTCGGCTGCCCGATCAAGCTGTCCGACTCACCGGTCGACGTGCACCGCTCCCCGCTCCTCGGCGAACACAACGAGGACGTCTACGGCCGCGAGCTCGGTCTCGGCGACCAGCTGGCCACCCTCAAGGCGAAGGGCGTCCTGTAGATGTCGACATCGCCAACAGACTTCGCCGAACGCACCTCGCACGCCGAGGACGTTCGGTTTGGAGGAGACGCCCGGTCGCGGCGCTCGGTTCAACGAACAACTGGGCCAGGACCGCGGGCATTGCGGTAGCAAAACCTGGCGAAATTCCTGCCCGGTCGGCGACGATGTCCCCAACCGGTTGCAGGAGAACCGGAAGGAGCCGCAGCACAATGATTTCTACAGCGTCGCCAAATTTCAAAGAAGTAGTGGACAAGAACGGCAGGGTGTACCGGATCGGCGAGACCGACCGCGACATCCTGGGGCGTTCACGGGCCTGGATGGTGTGGCTGCCGTGGATCGCCATGATGGCCATCAGCTCGTCCGAATACGCGTTCACCTCGGCCGAGGACACCCTCGCCGAAGCGCACGGCTGGGGCCACGGCCACATCTTCTGGCTGCTCGGCGTATGGGTGTTCTTCCAGGCCGCGGTGGCATTCCCGGCAGGCCGGTTGCGGGAGAGCGGCAAGCTGTCGGCCAAGGCGGCGATGATGCTCGGCGCCGTGGGGGCGTTCCTTGGCTATCTGTCGCTGGCGTTCGCGCCGAACGTGTTCTTCGCGTACCTGGGCTTCGGCTTCTTCGGTGGCACCGCCGCCGGCTTCGTCTACGCCACCTGCGTGAACATGGTGGGCAAGTGGTACCCGGAGCGGAAGGGTGGCAAGACCGGGTTCGTCAACGGCGGCTTCGCCTACGGGTCGGTGCCCTTCATCTTCCTGTTCACCTCGTACCTCGACGTCTCCAACTACAAGCCGCTTCTGCTCGCGGTTGGCGTCTTCCTGGCAGCGTTGGTGGCCATCAGCGGCTTCTTCTTCAAGGACCCGCCGAAGAACTGGTGGCCCGCGCACGTCGACCCGCTGGTAGCGAGCGAAGACCCGCGGATTCGCCGGGCACTGCTGAAGAACCCGCCCGCGGTGAAGCAATACACGCCGATGGAGGCCATCAAGACCGGCATCCTTCCGCTGATGTGGTTCGTCCTGCTCTGCACCGCAGGCATCAACATCTTCGGCATCGCCATGCAGGTGCCGTTCGGCAAGGAGATGGGCTTCGCCGGCGGGATCGTCGCCCTGGCGATGAGCCTCAAGGCCATCATCAACGGCACCGGCCGCGGCGTGATCGGCTGGATCTCCGACCTCTACGGGCGCAGGAACACCCTGATCATCGTCTGTGCGGTGCTCGGGCTGTCCCAGTACGCGGTGTACCTGTCCGGCTCCATCGGCAGCATGCCGCTGTTCCTTCTGGCGTCGATGGTCTCGGGCTTCGGCGGCGGCGCGATCTTCCCGCTGTTCGCGGCGATGACCGCCGACTACTTCGGTGAGAACAACAACGCGACCAACTACGGCCTGGTCTACAGCTCGAAGGTGATCTCCGGTCTGGTCGGCGCCGGCATGGGTTCGGTCGTGGTGGACAACTGGGGTTACGGCACGGCGTTCGTGATCGCAGGCACGGTCGGCGTCGTCTGCGCCTTCATCACGATCCTGCTTCGTCAGCCCAAGCTGCCCGCCGAGCAGCAACGGACGCCGCAGACGGACGACACGCAGGCTGCGCTGGTGCTCGACTAGCGTCCGCTCCGCAGTCAGCGCCCCGGGTGTGGGCCACGTCCTCTCAAGGACTAGCCCGCACCTGGGGTGTCCCCGGTTTTGGATGTCGCACGAATGGGGAATCGTGACATAGCAAGACAGTTCATTGCATACGAAAACCTGTACCCTGATATCCGTCCTCTAGGCGAAGGAGCACGTCAATGTCACTTCCCCTCCAGAGCCGGCGCGAGCCTGGCCACGCGTCCGGTAACGGGCTGGCCGACGCAGCCGCTCGTCGGGTGCAGCGCCCAGCTCCGCTGCGCGAGGCCGTCTACGACGCCATCGTGGAACTGATCGTGAACGAGACCCTCAAACAGGGTCAGCACCTCGTCGAGAACGAACTGGCGGAGTACCTGGGTGTCAGCCGTCAGCCCGTGCGTGAAGCGTTGCAGCGCTTGCAGACCGACGGCTGGGTAGATCTGCGTCCCGCACAGGGCGCCTTCGTGCACAGCCCCACCGAGGAGGAGGCCGACCAGCTTCTCGGCGTCCGCTCGGTCCTGGAGACCTACTCCGCCCGGCTCGCCGCCACCCATGCCACGCCCGAGGACGTGAACCGGCTGTGGGAGCTGCAGCAAGACGGACTGAATGCGTTGTCGGCCAACGACGTCGACGGTTTGGTGGCGGCCAACGCCTCGCTGCACGCCAGCATCAGAGCGCTCGGGGGCAACGCCGTACTCGCCGAGCACATCGGGCTCGTCGAACGCCGGTGGCGGTGGTACTACCACCTGATCGCGCAGCCGCGTGGCCACGACGCCTGGGCCGAGCATGCCGACCTGATCAAGGCCATCGCCGCAGGGGACGCCGACCGGGCCAGCGAGGTCATGAACCTGCACACGGAGCGGACTCGGCAGCTCTACCACGACCAGCGGGCTGCCAAGTCCTGAGCAGCCTTTTACAGCGTTGGCAGGAGCGAGGGAGCGGACGGCAGCGCCGACGAAGTGTCGATCCGCTCGTCTCCGGAGTACACGTTCATCGACGATCCGCGCAGGAACCCGATCAACGTCAACCCCATCTCCCGTGCCAGATCGACGGCGAGTGACGACGGCGCGGATACCGCGGCCAGCGCGGGGATCCCGGCCATCACGGCCTTCTGCACCAGTTCGAACGATGCCCGGCCACTGACCATCAGCGTGGTGCCGCGCAACGGCAGACGCCCTGCGCCGAGTGCCCAGCCGATGACCTTGTCCACCGCGTTGTGCCTGCCGACGTCCTCGCGTACGCACAGCGGGTCGCCGTTTGCGTCGAACAGTGCGGCTCCGTGCAATCCGCCCGTCCTGTCGAAGACGCGCTGAGCGGCCCGCAGTTTCTCGGGCAGGGTGGTGATCGTCTCGGCGGTCAGGCGCAGGGGATCCCGATCGACGTGCCACTTGCTGATGGTGCGCACGGCTTCGAGGCTGGCCTTGCCGCACAACCCGCACGATGACGTCGTATAGAAGTTGCGCTCCACCGACGGGTCGGGTAGTGGAACGCCGTCGGCGAGGAGCACGTCGAGCACGTTGTAGGTATTGCCGCCGTCGGCGGTCGCCCCCGCGCAGTACCGGATTGCGGCGACGTCCGAGTCGGTCGCCACCACGCCCTCGCTGACCAGAAAGCCGCGGGCCAGGTCGAAGTCGTCGCCTGGGGTCCGCATCGTCACCGACAGCGGGCGGCCCGCCACCCGGATCTCCAGGGGTTCCTCGGCGGCCAGGGTGTCCGGGCGGGCGGACGTCACTCCGTCGGCCACGCGTAGAACCCGATATCTGCTGGTCACGCGTCCCATGGCTCTCCTCTATGGCGTATCGGCGAAAGCTGTTCACAAAAACTCGCCTCGAACTCTCGACAAGTGTTGTTACGTAGGCCACACTGTGGAACAGACTATTGCCTACCTCATACGGTATGCAATGTTGTGACCGAGTATCGCCCACGGGTCCGTGGCGTCGGCCGCCGAAACCGATCTGGTCGGGTGCACAACCCCGCCAGGAAATCGAGGGAGTTGAGGCAATGGTTCACGTCGCGGCAGGTGGACGGCGGGCACGTCGAACGGCCGGCCGGGCACCGCCCGGCATCTGGCAGAAGACGTTTCCGAAAACCCCCACCATCGCAAGAAAGAAAGGCGACGATGTCTTCACCAATGACAAGTCGTGAGATAACCGACGCGAACGGTCGCGTCTACCGCGTCGGAGAGACCGACCGCGAACTACTGGGCAGGTCAAGGGCCTGGATGGTCTGGCTGCCGTGGGCTGCCATGATGGCGGTCAGCGTCTACGAGTACGGCTACGGCGCCGCCGCGAAATCACTGCGCGACGCGCACCACTGGTCCATGTCCGAGACGTTCTGGCTACTTTCCATCTGGGCCTTCTTCCAAGCGCTCATCGCGTTTCCTGCGGGAAAGCTCCGGGAGAAGGACGTCGTATCGGCCAGGACCGCCATGTTGGTAGGCGCGGCCCTTTCTGCGCTCGGCTTCTTCAGCATTGCCAACAGCGACAGCCTGGTCATCGCCTACCTCGGGTTCTCCGTATGTGGCGGCATCGGAGCGGGCCTGGTCTACGCGACGTGCATCAACCTCGTCGGCAAGTGGTACCCGGAGCGGCGAGGAGGCAAGACGGGGTTCGTCAACGGCGGATTCGCCTACGGCGCCGTGCCATTCATCTTCATCTTCAGCTACGCACTGCACCCGAACACCTATGTCTGGGTGCTCGACCTGGTCGCCGTCTACATGCTGATCGTCGTGGCCGGCTGCGGTCTGCTGTTCCGGGACCCGCCAAAGAACTGGTGGCCATCCGACGTCGACCCGATCGCGTGGGCGTCGAGCAAGAAGGGCGCGGAGAGCCTTCGCAAGAACCCGCCCGCGGTCCGGCAGTTCACGCCCATGGAGGCGATCAAGACGGGCATGCTGCCGCTGATGTGGCTGTCGCTGGGCATCAGCGCGGGCGTATCGCTGTTCGGCATCAGCTACATGGTGCCGTTCGCCAAGGAACTCGGCTTCGGCCCGCTGATCGCAGCGTCGTCCGCAGGCGTGCTGTCGATCGTCAACGGCACCGGTCGCACGCTGACCGGCTACCTGTCGGACCGCTTTGGGCGTAAGCAAACCCTGCTGGCCGTGCTGGTGATATCGGCCGTCGCACTCGTCGGCTTATTGTATGCGGGCAAGGCGCACAACGAGATTGCGTTCCTGTCGTTCGCGTTCCTGGTGGGATTCGGCGGCGGTGCCTTCTACCCGATGTTCGCCTCGCTGACCCCGGACTACTTCGGCGAGAACAACAACGCCAGCAACTACGGCCTGATCTACAGCTCCAAGCTGCTCGGTTCGGTCGTCGGCATTGGCGTAGGTGCCAGCGTCATCGACGCCTGGGGTTACACCGGTGCGTACTGGATCGCCGCGGTGAGTGCGCTCGTCTCAGCGGGAGTCGCGCTCTTCCTGCGGCAGCCAGGACGACGGGCCACGGACAAGCCTCGAGTAGAGGCATTGTCGGAGCCCAGCCTGGCCGACCTCAAGGTCGACTAGCGGACGATTGCATGGGCGGCGGCCAAGGGAAAGTGCCTGTTAGGCAACACCCTTGGCCGTCGCCTGCCGTTCGTGGTACATCTCCCTCGTGCGCTCGGTGTGCCGCTGCATGAGGTCGCCGGCCCGGCCGGCGTCTTGGCGGGCGATCGCGTCGATGAGCTCGGCGTGCTCGTCCCAAGCGTCCTTCCCGCGGGTGCGGGCGATGGGTAGGTAGTACCACCGCACCCGACGGTCGACGGATGCGATGAGGTCGGCCAGCACGGTATTGCCGGACATGGCGACGACGTGGGCGTGTAGCGCGGCGTTGGCGGTGACGAGACCTTCCTGGTCGTCCGCGGCGAGTGCCTCCTCGCCGGTGCGCTGGATGTCCCACAATTCTTCCACCTGCTCGGGCATCGCGTTCCGGGCGGCCAGTCGGGCGGACTCCGCCTCGAGCAGCGTGCGGACGGCGAGAAGCTGATCGGCCTCGGCGTCGGTGGGTACGTGGACGAACGCACCGAGCGCGGGACGCAGGTCCACCCAACCCTCGGTTTGCAAGCGCTGCAACGCTTCCCGAACGGGTTGCCGGCTCACTCCGAGTTGCGTTGCGAGATCGCTCTCGACCAGATGCACACCGGGCTGCAGTTCGCGGCTGATGATCATTTCGGTGAGGGCGTCGTAGACCGCCTCCCGCAGCGGTGCGGGGCGGGCAAGGGGTGACCGACTGGGACGTGAATCCCCTGAGCTGCGAGTTGGCGCAAGGCCCTGTTGGGTCACCGGAGCCCTCCGATCTCATCGTTGTCGTTGCTGATCGACGCGACGACCGGTATTTACCATACAGTCGTCAACATCCAGCTCAGGTGCCGAACATGGTGAGATCTTGGGCACATCCCGAGGTTTGCCTCGCTCAGCGGATCGCGGGCGCCGCCAGCCGTTCCCGCGCGATCCGCGCGCCGAGTTGCCCCAGCAGCGGACCGGCACAGGCGATGGAGCGCGCCAGGTCGGGCTCGAGCTCGCTGAGCGGATACACCGCATCGATGCCCGCTGCGGCCAGATCGGCCGGGGTCAACGTGGATCGGCCGGCCACTGCCACGACCGGCACTCCGGCAGAGTGCGCGGCAGCGCTGACCCCGGCCGGTGCCTTACCCGCAAGCGTCTGCTCATCGAGCGCACCCTCACCGGTGATCACCAGAGCGCAGTCGCGGAGGTGGTCGGCGAAACCGACCAAGTCCAGCACGATCTCGATGCCCGGCCGCAACATCCCGCCCAGCACCGCGAGCGCGGCGAAGCCCACCCCGCCCGCAGCCCCGGCACCCGGTGCGGCGGCCTTGTCGCTGCCGGTCGCCGCGGCAACCGCACCGCCCCAACACCGAAGCGCGGTGTCCAGCAGCGCCACGTCCTGTGCTGACGCCCCCTTCTGCGGTGCGTACACCGCCGCCGCGCCACGGCTTCCGACGAGCGGATTGTCGACGTCGCACGCGACGACGATCTCGACGGCGCGCAGCACCGGATCGAGCCCGGCCAGCTCCAGCGTGTACGGCGTATCGCGCAGCGGCAACCCCCGCGGTGGAAGCTCACGGCCACGCTCGTCGAGAAGGCGAGCGCCGAGGGCCTGCAGCATGCCTGCGCCACCGTCGGTGCTCGCGCTCCCACCGATGCCGAGCACCATGCGGTGGCACCCTGCGGATGCCGCCGCGCGTACCACCTCACCGAGTCCGAAACTACTGGCGTGCAATGGTTCTCGTCGACCCACCGGCAACCTCAGCAGCCCGCACACCGTCGCCATCTCGATGACCGCAAGATCGTCGCGGCGGGCATAGCTGGTGTCGACCAGCACGCCGGTGGGGCCCGCCGCGCGGACCCTGACCCGGGTGAACCCTGCCTGAACCGCGGCGTCGACGGTCCCATCACCGCCGTCGGCGACGGGGAGTTCGCGAACCACGAGGTCCGGGTGCACCGACCGCAGCCCGGCCGCCACGTGGGCGGCGACCTGGGCCGCGGTCAGCGATCCCTTGAACTTGTCGGGTGCAACGAGAACGTGCACGGCAGGGCGTCAGTCCAGCAGCGCCATGGAGGTCGGGGCGTCCTCGGGAAGCACGGCGAGGTCCTCGAACTCCATGATGTTGTCGATCTCGAGGCCCATCGCGATGTTGGTGACGCGCTCGAGCATGATCTCGACGATGACGGGCACGCGGAACTCGGCCATCAGCTTCTTCGCGAGTTCGAACGCAGGCAGGATCTCGTCGGGCTCGGACACCCGAAGGGCCTTGCAGCCAAGACCTTCGGCGACTGCGACGTGGTCGACGCCGTAGCCGTTCACCTCGGGCGCGTTGACGTTGTCGAAGGCCAGCTGCACGCAGTAGTCCATGTCGAGCGCGCGTTGCGCCTGCCTGATCAGGCCGAGATATGCGTTGTTCACCAGCACGTGGATGTAGGGCAGGTTGAACTGCGCACCGACCGCGAGTTCTTCGATCATGAACTGGAAGTCGTAATCGCCGGAGAGCGCGACCACGGTCGCGTCGGGGTCGGCGACGCACACGCCGAGTGCGGCGGGCAGCGTCCACCCGAGCGGTCCGGCCTGGCCGGCGTTGATCCAATGCCGGGGCTGGTAGACGTGCAGGAATTGCGCAGCCGCGATCTGAGAAAGACCAATCGTGGTGACGTACCGGGTTTCCGGGCCGAACGTGCGGTTCATCTCCTCGTACACCCGTTGCGGTTTGACCGGCACGTTGTCGAAGTGCGTCTTGCGGTGCAGCGTCCGCTTGCGCTCGGCGCACTCCTCGGCCCAGACGCTCCGATCGGGAAGCGTGCCCGCTGCCTTGCGCTGACGGGCCACGTCGACGAACAACTCGAGCGCGGCCTTTGCGTCGGACACGATGCCATAGTCGGGCGCGAAGACCCTGCCGATCTGCGTCGGCTCGATGTCGACGTGCACGAACTTGCGGCCGGCGCGGTAGGTGTCCAGACCGCCGGTGTGCCGGTTGGCCCAGCGATTGCCGATCCCGAGAACGAAGTCCGACGCCAGGACGGTCGCGTTGCCGTAGCGGTGCGCGGTCTGCAGTCCGGCCATCCCCGCCATGAGCGGATGATCGTCGGGGATCGTGCCCCAGCCCATCAAGGTCGGGATGACGGGAACGCCCGTGATCTCGGCGAACTCGACGAGCAACTCGGCTGCGTCGGCGTTCACGATGCCGCCGCCTGCGACGATGAGTGGCCGCTCCGAGGCGACCAGCATGTCCAACGCCTTCTCGATCTGGGCGCGGCTGGCGCCCGGCTTGTACACCGGCAGCGGTTGATAGGTGTCGGGGTCGAACTCGATCTCGGTCAGCTGCACGTCGACCGGCAGGTCGATCAGCACGGGTCCTGGCCGCCCCGACCGCATCAGGTGGAATGCCTGCTGGAACGTCCCAGGCACCTGTGCGGCCTCCATCACCGTCACGGCCATCTTGGTCAGCGACTGCGCGATCGTGGCGATGTCGACTGCTTGGAAGTCCTCCTTGTGCAGCTTGGCAACCGGCGCTTGCCCGGTGATGCACAAGATCGGAATGGAGTCGGCCGCAGCCGAGTACAGGCCGGTGATCATGTCGGTGCCCGCAGGTCCGGACGTGCCGATGCAGACTCCGATGTTGCCTGCCTTGGCGCGGGTATAGCCCTCGGCCATGTGCGAGGCGCCCTCGACGTGCCGAGCCAGCGTGTGGTGGATGGTGCCGTTGTTCTTGAGGGCGGAGTAGAAGGGGTTGATGGCGGCGCCGGGCAGCCCGAAGACGTCGGTGACGCCTTCGGCCTGCAGGATCGCGACGGCCGCGTCGACTGCACGCATACGGGGCATGGCTGGTTCTCCCTAGTTCTTTCGACTACTTGCTACGGCCGGAGAGCTGCTCGACGAGCTTGAGCAGCGCGCTGTGGTCGAGACCTCCGTCGCCCTGCGCCTTCAGCGAGGCGATCAACTGGGCGACCACCGCACCGAGCGGGATGACGACGCCGGCCTGTCGGGCGGCGGCGGTGACGATGCCCATGTCCTTGTCGTGCAGCGCAATTCGGAAACCGGGGGTGAAGTCGCGAGCCAGCATGCCTGCCGCCTTGCGCTCCAGGATGGCGTTGCCCGCGAGCCCGCCTGCCAGGACCTTGACCGCGGCCTCGGTGTCCACGCCGTATGCCTCGAGGAACACGATGGCCTCGGCGACGAGCTCGATGGTGCCTGCCACGATGAGCTGGTTGGCCGCCTTGACGGTCTGTCCGGATCCGGCAGGACCCACGAGGGCCACCGTCTTGCCGACGGCCTTGAAGACCTCGCCGGCTGCGGCGAAGTCCTCGGTGTCGCCACCCACCATGATCGAGAGGATGCCGTCGATCGCGCCCTGCTCGCCGCCGGAAACCGGGGCGTCCAGCACGCGGAAGCCGCGCTGCTGACCTTCGGCCGCCAGCCGTGCCGACACGTCCGGCCGGATCGACGAGAAGTCGATGATCAGGGCGTTCTCCCTGGCGGTGGCGAACACCCCGTCGGCGCCGGTGAGCACCTCTTCCACGTCGGGCGAATCGGGAACCATGATGGCGACGATGTCGGCGTCCTTGACGGCTTCGCCGATGCTGGCAGCGCCGCGACCGCCCGCTGCGACGAGCGCGTCGATCGCCGGCTGGGCGAGGTTGAATCCGACGACGTCGAAACCGACGTTGACGAGGTTGATCGCCATGGGCTTGCCCATGATGCCCAGTCCGATGAAGGCAATGGTGGTGGTCATGTGTTTTGGGGTCCTTTCGTCAGCGCTGTGCGGTGGTCGCACTGCGGCGCTCGCGCGGTAGCCACGCGAGGCTTTCGGTGGTGGTCGGGGTGGTCGGCTTGTACTCGAGGCCGACCCAGCCGCGGTAGCCTGCGGCCTCGATGCGGGTGAGGTATCCCTCGATGTCGAGCGCGCCCGTGCCCGGTTCGCCGCGACCGGGTGCGTCGGCGATCTGTACGTGGGCGATGCCTGCCGCGTACT
>JAOPVF010000180.1 GCA_025963195.1 Mycobacterium sp.
AGAGTTACGGCGGCAAGAGCGGTAGGGAAACGCCCGGTCCCATCCCGAACCCGGAAGCTAAGCCTACCAGCGCCAATGATACTGCCCCTTCGGGCGGAAAAGTAGGACACCGCCGAACACCCATTAGGAATCACCCCCCACACACAGTGGGGGGTGATTTCTAATTTGAGCCATGCCCCGAAATGTAGTTTTGGGCCACTGGCATTTCCGAATCGATTCGAATTGTCATTCGAATAGCGTTGGGACGGGATTCGTCCGCTGCCTTTCCATGTCGAGAAGACTCTTCTTTCTTTCGATTCCACCGCCATATCCGGTGAGGCTGCCATTGGCTCCTATGACACGATGGCACGGCACGATGATGCCGATGGGATTGTGACCATTGGCCAATCCAACTGCGCGAAAGGCGTTCGGCGCTCCGATCTGTTGCGCGATCTCGCGATATGACCGAGTTTCCCCATACGGAATGGTCAACAAGGCCGCCCACACGCGGCGTTGAAACTCCGTTCCGACAAGGTCCAATTCCAGGTCGAATTCGAGCAGGTCGCCGGCGAAGTACGCCTCCAGTTGGGCGACGGCATCGGAGAACGAGCCGTCGGCTGGCCCCCAGCCATCGTGGCTGGGCTCGTAGGTCTGATCGACCATGCGCAGATGCCGCAGCCGGTCGTCGCGGCCGGCCAAGGTGAGCCGCCCCACCGGGCTGTCGACGATGCGGTAGTCCAGCATTTCCATCACTTCTCCTTCTCGGCTGGCTTCTTGTTATCTCGGGGAGGCCAGTCGTTGACTTCATGATCGAGTGCCGTCCACAAGTGCTGCGTGGCATACGCCCGCCACGGTCGCCAACGGGAGCCGCGTTCGGTCAGGGCCGGAACGAGGGTTGGCAGCCCCAACTGCTTGGCGGCGAGTTGAACGCCCAGGTCGGTCACCGGGAAGGCATCGGGATCGCCAAGACCACGCATGGCGATCACCTCGGCAGTCCACGGGCCGATGCCGGGCAGGGCCAGAAGCTGGTCCCTGGCGCGATTCCAGTCGGATCCCGGATCGAGGACGACGTCCCCGTCGGCGAGCGCACGGATCAGCGCAGTGACGGTGCGTTGACGAGACTTGGGGAACGCCAGGTGGGTTGGATCGATCTCGGCGAGCTGCTCGACGCTGGGGAACACATGGGTGAGTCCGCCGTTGGCATCGTGGACCGGCGACCCGTAGGCCTCGGCGAGGCGCCGGCAATGCGTGCGTGCAGCCTTCACCGACACCTGCTGCCCGATCACCACGCGTAGCGCCAGCTCGGCCTCGTCGACGGTCCTGGGGATGCGTTGTCCCGGTGCCTTTGCGACTAGGGGGCTGAGGTCGGGGTCTGTGCTCAATACGTCGACCGTCGCCTCAGGATCGGCGTCCAGGTCGAGCAGGCGCCTGCACCGGGCGATCGCGGTGGATAGATCGCGGAACTCGTCGAGCACCAACACGCATCTGACGTGGTCAACCTGAGGGGACAGGCTCACGAGACCGGTGCCGGACGGCAGGCGCAGCGTGCGTCGGTAGGCGCCGCCGCGGACCTCCTCGACGCCGGGCACGGCGCTGGCGGCCAGATGGCCGAACAGGCCCTCGAAGGCGAACGGCGTGCGGACCGGCAGCCGCATCGACAACGTCCCCGAACCACCGGAGTCGCGCCCGAACCGGGTGCGGGCGCGTGCCCGCAGTGCGGTAGGGGTGAGTGCGCAGATCGACCGCACCGTGTCGTTGAACTGGCGGATGCTGGAGAATCCGGCGGCGAACGCCACGTCGCCGAACGGCAGGTCGGTCGTCTCGATCAACACCCGCGCCGTCTGCGTCCTCTGCGCGCGGGCCAGGGCAAGAGGATTGGCGCCGACCTCGGCTTGCAGCAGCCGTTCCAGCTGCCGGGTGGTGTAGCCGACGCGGGCGGCCAGCCCGGTGACCCCGTCACGGTCCACCGTGCCGTCGGCGATGAGCCGCATGGTCCTGGCCACGACGTCTCCGCGGACGTTCCACTCCGGGGATCCCGGCGATGCATCGGGACGGCACCGTTTGCAGGCCCGGAAGCCCGCTCCCTGCGCGGCCGCAGCGGTCGGGTAGAACCGCATGTTGCGGGCGAATGGTGGCCGCACGGGGCAGCTGGGACGGCAGTAGATCTTCGTGGTCAGCACGGCAGTGACGAACCAGCCGTCGAACCGGGCGTCCTTGGATTGGACGGCCCGGTAACAGCGGTCGAAATCGTCGTGCATGCTTCGACGATTACACGACGGGTCCGACATCACTGGCGGAAAACCGACATCGAGGTCAAGCGCTAACCGTCGGTCAGCTGGTCGGTTCCCCTCCGGAATCCGAATCTGCTGGTGCGTGGTACTCCCGCTCGCCAGCGCGGCTGCCGCGCCAGTGTCGGTATCCGCGGTGCGCGGCGAAGGCGCCCACGATGGCAGTCGCACACCACACCGCGATCGCCGAGTACGCCAAGGGTGACGACAAGTCGCCTATCGACGAGCCCAATGCGGTGTAAACGAATGCACGTGGCGCCGATCCGATGAAGGCCCCGATGGCCATCTGCCACAACGGAACTCCGAAAGCGCCGAATGCATACGACGCTAGCGCATCGGAGATGCCGGGGATGAAGCGCTGGCCGACCACGGCCCACAATCCTCGACGTTCGATCTGTGCGTCGATGCGGTCCGCGCGTTGTGCTCCAAGCAGCGCACGCGCGCTGTCCCGGCCCGCTCGCCGGCCGACGAGGCTGGTGAGCGTCGCGGTGCCCATCGCCGAGCCCAGCGTGACGAAGGTGCCAAGTACGGGCCCAAAGAGCACGCCGCTGCCTGCAGCCAGGATCGGTCCTGGGACGAATATGGCGCCGAGCAACGCCGACACCACGACATAGGTCAGCGGCGCAGCCGGACCAGTTGCCGCGACTGTCCGCCGAACCTCCTCGACGTCGACGACTCGCGTGACGGCAACCACGTAGAACAGCCCGAGCAAGAACGCGGCGAACAGGACGAGGCGCACGATGTGGTGCCGTCGGGAGGGCGCGGAGGAACCGTCGGTCGTGGTCATGCTGAAGGTGATCCTGCCGCATCGCGAGCGCGTCGTCGCATCCAGCACGTGCGAATTCGGCAACCGAGCGCACGTTCGGCACGCGGGTAGCCTCGACGTAGTTCCGCCGCACAGAAAACCGAGGCGCTCCGCGATGTCTGACTCGCCATCCGTTCAGGTGAAGCCCGGCCAGCACCACCGTTCGCGGCGCTCGTGGGTTCGCCTGATTCCCGTGTTCGCGATCATGCTGATCCTGCTCGGTGTGCCGTGGTGGACGCTGCTCTCGGCCGGTACGGGTTGGCCGGCTCCGGTGGTGGTCGTGGGCACGCTGCTGTTCGCGGCGGTATTCGTCGGGCTGCCCACGGCGATGATGTGGGGCCATGGCCGCAGGCAACTGGACTGGGCGGCTGCGATTGGTGACGCGCTGCTCGGCATGGTCTGGGTGCTGTTCGTCTGGTCGGTGTTGGCTCAGCTGCTACGGCTGGCGCTCTTCGTGGCAGGCGTCGATGATCCGACGAAATCGCGTGTGGTGGCAGGCGCGATCGTCGCCGTCGTCGTGACACTGCTCGCGTGGGGATACACCGAAGCGATGCGACTTCCACGCACCAAGCACGTCGACGTCACGATCGCCAGGCTCGGCCGCGGGCTGGACGGCCTGCGCGTGGTGATCATCACCGACACCCACTACGGACCGATCGACCGCGCCAGTTGGTCGGCCGCGGTGGCGCATCGAATCAATGAGCTCGATGCCGACATCGTCTGCCACGTGGGAGATCTCGCGGACGGAACGGTGGAGGTTCGCGAGGAGCAAGTGAAGCCGCTCGCCGCTGCGCGGGGCAAGCTCGCCCGCGTCTACGTCACCGGCAACCACGAGTACATCAGCGAGGCGCAGGGCTGGCTCGACTACATGGCGACCATCGGCTGGGATTCGCTGCACAACCGGCACATCGTCGTCGAGCGCGGGGGCGACGAGCTCATCGTCGCGGGAGTGGACGACGCGACGGCCCAGGCGTCCGGCGTCGACGGGCACGGCGCCAATCTGGATGCGGCCCTGGCGGGTTCAGACGCGGCGCTGCCAGTACTGCTTCTCGCGCATCAGCCCAAGCAGGTCACGTCGGCGGCGAACGCGGGTGTGGACGTGCAGATCTCCGGGCATACTCACGGCGGGCAGATCTGGCCGTTCAACTTCCTCGTCAGACTCGATCAGCCAGTGGTACACGGCTTGAGCACGCACGGCGAGCGCACGCAGCTCTACACGAGTCGCGGCACGGGTTTCTGGGGCCCGCCCTTGCGGGTGTTCGCCCCAAGCGAGATCACCGTGCTGACACTTCGTCGAGGGTGAATACCGCTAGGCGGGCGGGGCGTCCGGTTTCGTTGAAGCAGCAGCAGATGCCGCGGCGGCACGGCCTTCGGGACTCGCGAGTGAATTGCCTGGCGATTTCGTGGAAGCCACCTGCGCGTCACAGTTCAAGGCTAGTAGCGTCTGATTGGTAGCCGAGGCGCCGGTGTTCTCTGGCGGCGGCTCGGTTCTGTCTTGCTGGCGGGTGACGATGCAGTCGGGCCATGCCGTCTGATCACCGACCGTGCTTGACACCACGATTGCGAATCCGGCGCCAGAAAGTGCTGATCGAGCATCGGAATACTTCTGGCCGACGACGCTAGGCGATGAAGCGGCTTGGGCCACACCGGTTCCGGTCGCCGCGACTGCCGCGATTGCCGCGATGAAGGCGATGCCGATCAATATCTGATTTGCCGTCAGATTTGCTCTGCGCATGACGGGGTGCTGGACAAGCTCTGCCTGATCGGGCGGTGCTACAAGAGATTTCATCAGTTCATGGTCGCGCGCTGGCTGTGACCGCACCATGAATCCTGCTGTGACTTCCCGAGGCGTTCGCTGGGTAGCAGTTGAACGTCAACGGCTGATTCGCAGCCGGACAGACGTGTCGAGATCGCAATGATGTTGGTGGACAGTAGATCACGGGTCCATATGCCGATGATCGATGCTGACAGTCGGCTTCGTGTATGCGTAGACAGCGGCGGGATTGGTTGACCGTAGGGTCACCCGTAGGTACGACGGACGTGGAGGCCAATGTCGTCCGTCCGCTGCCGATGAGGAGGACTCAGATGACGGTCATGCGCACCAAGGAAGTCGCGGGATTGGTTGGTGGCAGCGCCATCCTGGTCGCGATCGCAATGAGTTTCGTCCAGCCCAGTCGCCCGGTGACCCACGACGTCGCCGGGGGATCCGGCGATTCGTCGACCGGGGGGACGTATTCGTCTCCGGTCGTCCCGGCGATGACGATCGATCCGACGAACTTGAAGATGGGAGCCACGGTCACCGCGGCGAAACCGGCGGAGACCATGGCGACGTCGTTCGCCGCCCCGACGTACAAGGCGACGGCGGCGCCCGGATGCGTGAACAACGGCCAGTGCCCGTGAGCGTTCGTGGTCAGGTGGGTGGGGCGCTCGTCGGCGTATTGCTCGATCTGCCATCGGGTCTTGCGCCGATCAGCAGCGCCAGCATGACCAGTCCGATGCCGAGAAGCTCTGCTGGCGTGGGGATCTGTTGCAGCACGGTCGCGCCGATGATGGCGGCAGTAGCCGGCAGCAGGGCGAGCAGCAACGCGAACTTCGCCCGGCCGACGACCGTCAGAACGAGCTGGTCGAGTACGTAGGGCACCGCGGTGGAGAGCAGGCCGACGGCCACGCCGAGCAGCCATGTCCGCGAATCGAGGAACACCGATGAGTCGACGAACGCTTGCGGGATCAGAATGAACGGCGCCAATGCCACAGCGGCGATGGCCATTCCGACTGCCAGGGAATCGAGTCCATCACCCCTGTCGGCGACTCGCTTGCCGAGCAGGATGTATCCCGCCCAAGCCGCCGCGGCTGCTAGGGCGAAGCCGAATCCTGCCCAGTTGACGTCGAATTGGAAACCGGCCAGTAGCACCACCCCCGCACATACCAAGGCGGCGGCCACCAGGTCCGTGGCGCGTCGGGAGCTGAGGGCCGCCACCGCGATTGGTCCGAGGAACTCGATGGCCACGGCAGTGCCAAGAGGAATCCGCGCGATGGCCTCGTAGAAGGTGATGTTCATGGCGATCGTCACCAGACCGAACTGCGCTGCGACGAAGGCATCGTGCCGGGTGAACCCCCCTCGCCAGGGTCGCCGCCAGAGCAACAGCGCGGCACCGGCTGCGGCCGCACGCAACCACGCCACCGTCGACGGTTCGGTCGTCTGAAACAGGAACACGCCGATGGCGGCACCGATGTACTGCGATATCGCGCCGACCACGAAGAACAGCGGCACCGACCAACTGGGTATGGGTGTCGTCGACCGTCGCTGCACGGTTTAGTGTCCGCCGAATTCGCCGCGAAGATAGGCACTGCGGCACGCAGGGCGAGCCAGCTTGCCGCTCGTGGTGCGGGGCAGTGCTCCGGCAGGTACGAAGCGGACGTCCGTTACCGACAGCCCGTGCCGGTCGGAGATGGCCGCCCGGATGTCCTCGATCGCGGCCGTCGGGTCTGCCCGGCGGGTGCCCGAGGCGCGTTCCGCGACGATCACCACGTCCGCGTCCGTGGAGAACGCAGCGGCGTATCCCTGTCGCACCATCGGCGAGGCCGCCGACGTCGTCGCCTCGATGTCCTGTGGGTAGTGCTGGCGGCCGTCGATGACCACCAGATCGGCGAGGCGGCCGGTCACGTACAACTCGCCGTCCAGGTATACGCCGAGGTCGCCGGTCCGCAGCCACGTTGCGTCGACCGGCGCGCCGTCGGCGTGGCTGCCCGCGCCCCGTGGCGACCGAAGCGTGGCACCGAACGTCAGGCGGGAATCCTCGGGCCGCCCCCAGTATCGTGGGGCAACGTTGTTGCCGTGCAACCAGATCTCGCCGATCCGTGCATCGGGGAGTTCGCCATGGGTGCCAGGGTCGACGATGACGGCCCACTGACTTCGAGCAATTTGCCCGCAGGACACCTGGGCCACTGCGCTGGCGGCCTCCGCCTCGACACGTACGGCGTGACCATCGGCCAACCGGTCGCGATCGAGATTGACCACCGTCGCGCGGGCGTCCGGCGCGATGGTCGAGACGAACAGGGTCGCCTCGGCGATGCCGTATGACGGTTTGATCGCCGCGGGGGACAGCCCGTAGGGAGCGAACGCGGCGTTGAAGGTTGCGATGGCATCCATGCTGACGGGTTCGGAGCCGATGATCATCACTACGTTGCCGAGGTCGAGATCCTCACCGGCGGTGGGCAAGCCGCGCTGCGCGGTGTATTCGTAAGCGAAGTTGGGGGCGGCGGTGACCACGCGTCCGCGCCGCGATCCCTCCGCCAACGCGTGGATCCAGCGCTGCGGCCTACGGATGAAGGCCGTTGGCGACAACAGGGTCGAGTGACCGCCGTACACCGCGGGGAAGCCGATCATCGACAGTCCCATGTCGTGGTACAGCGGCAGCCAGCTGACGCCGTGGGTGTTTCGGTCCAGCAGGTCGATTGACAGGATCATCTGAATCAGGTTGGTCCCTACTGCCCGGTGGGTGATCTCGATGCCAACCGGTGGCCGCGTTGAGCCCGAGGTGTACTGCAGGTGCGAGACGTCGTCGACGTCGATGTCGACGCGAACGAACGCGTCCTCCGCCGAGTCCGGTATTTCGTCGATGAGGATGACGTCGGGAGTGGAGGCGAATTCGAGATGCGACAGTGACGCGCGCACTGCGTCGGCCGCTGCTGTGGTGGTGACGACGCTCGAGGGCCGCGCGTCGCGCAGCGCCGTTTCGAGACGTTCGGCGTGGCCCTGGAGCTCGGGTGCGAACAACGGCACGGCGATCATGCCCGCCTTGATCGCCGCAAAGAATCCGGCGATGTACTCGAGGCCTTGCGGGGCGAGGATCGCCACCCGGTCACCGGGGGCGGAGACCTGTTGCAGACGCGCGCCGATGGCCCGCATGCGACGACCGAGGTCGGTCCAGGTCAGTTCTACGGCCCGCACGTCCGACGAGCCGGTGTAGTCCAGGTAGCGATACGCCACCTCGTCGCCGACGTTCGCGATGTTGCGATCGATGAGTGAAATGAGGTTGACCCCTGGCGGCAACACGATGTCACCGCGGGAATCCAGGCATTCCTCGATCTGCAACAGACCCTCGTGTTCGACCAATCCGCGCCATTTACCGGGATCCATGACATCAGTTTAATTACCGTGACGACCGGTATCACTAACTTTTGGGATCGGGTGATGTGATTCATCTCGCGCCCGCTCGGCCATCGGGTTGGAGGGCCGAAAGATGACCCGGAACCGAAGAACGCGCAGCAAACCTGGCAAACGCTGCTATAACCAGGTTCGGGTCTTCGTCCGTCACGGAAGGTGCGCCTCAATGTCGATGCCAGGTGATGACTCCAGCAATCCACCGCCCGCGAAGGGCACCCGCCGAACGTCGTCCGCCAAGTTCATCGGACGTGTCGGAGGGTTGGCGGTGGCCCTTGGCATCGGCGCGGCCATAGCGAGCAGCCCTGGCATTGCGGCGGCTGAAACCGATGGCTCGGACTCGTCGTCGGATGCCGGTTCTTCGGATGCGTCCGCCGGTTCAGGCGCGACGAACGATTCCCCGTCGACGAAGGGTCCGTCCTCGACGTCTCCACCGTCGGCATCGGAGACCGAGAGCAACGGCACCGAGAGCAAGAACGCCGGGGCGACTTCTGCGGAGTCGAAGTCCGACAAGCCACACGCGTCGACGTCGGTGACGGCCCAAACCAACCGCGGCACGACGGCACCCAGCGACACCAGCGCGGCCAGTGCTCCCCCGCAGGCGGACCAGCCCGCTCGTGCACTGGTCGCGCCCACCGACCCTGCGCCGCCGCCGCAGCCGCCGGCCCCGTTGGCAATGCTGGCGTTGGCGCGCCGCGAGAATACGAATGCCTCGGCACCGGCGGACACGGCTAGTGCGACGGCGTTGGTGGAACCGGCTGCGTCGATTGCCGCCGTCAGTCCGCTGGGCACCGCCCAGCAGGTCGTGGCCGAGCAGATTGCCGCCCGGACCGTCGACAGCCTGCCCGTCCAACTGGCGAAGTTGGTGCTGCGGTTCGGTTTCCTCAACGCGGCGCAACAGCAGTTCGACCTGGTGGGTGGTCCCGATCAGGAAAATCTCGCCCAGCTGAACAGGGCCGTCGACGAATACGCCATGGGGGCGGCATTTCAGCAGCAGCTGCTGAACTCGATGGACCCGACGGTCGTCATGCAGGTCGCGCCGCCGCACGGCTGGTACGGGCTCGACGTCGACGGCTCACGCATCCTCTACGACAACCCGGACACCATCTACCGCTTCATGGGCGTCAACAGGACGTCGACATACGTGATCACCGGCCGCTTCGCGAACCTCACCGACGGCGTTCGGGAGAACACGAACTTCAGCCTGCTGACCGGATTGCAGGGGACCACGGCGCAGAACATCAGCGGTCGCGACCTGGTGGTCAACTCGGACGGCACGTTCACCATCACGGTCAGCGCGACACCAGGAGCGCCTGGCGAGAATCACATCCAGCTGACGTCGGACTCCACCCTGATCGCGACGCGAAACACGCTGTCGGACTGGGCAAACCAGGAACCGATGACGCTGTCGATCCAGCGCGTCAGCGGGCCACCCAACAGCTTGTTCAGTCAGTTCGGCGGGTTTGCCCTCCCGGTGATCGGCCCGCTGGTGGCCAATACGCCGTTGTTGACGACGCTGGTGTCGTTGATCCCGCCGCTGGCCGACCCGCCGCCACTGCTGCG
>JAOPVF010000195.1 GCA_025963195.1 Mycobacterium sp.
CCACGACTGTAGCGATCGGTCACCGTATGCCGTCATGTGCATAACGGTCGGGTAAATGCCACACGTGTCACTTGAGTAACTCCAGTAACTCCGTAGCTTCGGTTGCGGACGTGCCTTCAACGGATCGGGAGAACCATGCACTTCGCCAGAAAACTATTCGCCACCAGCATGATCGCAGCCGCTGGCGCGATCCCCGTCACCCTGGCCCTCAGCGCGCCGGCGATGGCCGATCCGGTGCCTGCCCCGGCACCCGCGGTCCCCGGCGTCCCCGGCATGTCGTTGCTCAGCAGCGCTCCGCAGATGCTGCAGAACGCTCCGCAGATGTTGCAGGGCCTGGCGTCGATGTTCTCGGGGACGGCTACTCCCGCGGCCGCTGCGGCCCCGGCCGCTGCTGCGCCCGCGGCGACCGCGTCGGTCACCCTGCCGCAAGCGCCGCTCGCGGCACCGGCCGCGGCTCCGCTGAACGCGCTCGGCGCGCCTGCCGTTCCGGCCGCCGTGGCTCCGGCCGCCAGCGCCGTTGCTCCTGCGGCCCAGGGCCTGGTGCCGACCGCCGAGGTGCAGCTTCCGCAGGTGCCGATGAACCCGCTGCCGCTGCCGCAGCAGCTCAGCTTCCCAGGCGACCTGGCCTCGCTGATGCCCGCAGGCATGCCGCTGGCCAACCTGCTGCCGAAGTCACCGGCGGCACCCCTCGCGGCTGCCCCGAGCCTCCCGGCTGCGGCGGCACCTGCACTTGCCGCACCTCTCCTTGAAGCACCGACCGGTCTGGGTCTTGCACCGATGATGTTCCCGACCTCCGCGCTGCCCTAAGCCAGGCAGCTCTAGACGACCGCTGTAAGCACGGGAACCACTGAAATCACGGGGAGAGTCATGTCATCGATCAGGACGTTGCTTGTCGCACTCGGTGCGTCGGCCACGCTGACGCTGAGCGGCCAACCGGTCGCCAACGCCGAGCCCGCGCCACCGCTACCGATGCCGATCAGTGGTTTGCAGGCGCCGGGGTTGCCTGCCATGGAGAACCTCGGGCCGGCCATCCAGCAGGCGGCGGCCGATCCGACGAACGCCGCGTCGATGCTGATGGCCGCCGCGGCGGCATTCGCGGGCAACAGCACAGCGCCGTCCGACTCGAAGAACGTGGCTGCGGCGGTCAATCAGTTCGTTGCAGATCCCCAGGTGGCGCACGTTCCCGCCGCGGCAACGGGCGTCGACGCGCATCTGCCTCAGGGCGTCGACCCGGCGCACGCCGTCGGGCCGGCGCCCGAGGCAGCGCCGCTGGCCACAGCTCCCGCTCCCGAGGCTGCGCCGGCTCCTGCTCCTGAAGCTGCCCCCGAGGCCGCACCGGCCCCGGCTCCCGACGGCGCCGTCGCCCCCGGGCCGGCGCCGACCGTCGGCCCGGACGCCACCGTCACGCAGGACTTCATGTACCCGTCGATCAGCAACGGCTGCACGAAGGACGGCGGAAACGTTTTGGCGACGGCGATCTCGGTGGCCGGCCCTGCGAAGATCCCGGACCCCGGCCCCGGACCCGGCCAGACCGCCTACGTGTTCACCGCGATCGGCACGCCCGGCCCCGCCGCCGAGCAGAAGCTGCCGCTCAACGTCACCTGGGTCAACCTGACGACGGGCAAGTCGGGTGGCGCCACGCTCAAGCCGCAGGCGAACATCAACCCCGACGGTCCGACGACGCTGACGGCGATCGTTGACACCGGTTCGGGCAGCATCATGTCGACGATCTTCGGTCAGGTCTCGACCACCGAGAAGCAGTGCCAGTTCATGCCCACCATCGGCTCGACGGTGGTGCCGTGACGGCGAGTAGCGCCCGTCAGTAGGCCATGAAGAGGATCATTTCGCGGTCGTACTCGCGGCCAGGGTGAGCCTCGGTGAGGTGCGTCTGGGTCTTCTCGACCAGATCGTCCTCGTCGGTGCCGGTGATGGCCTCGCCGCAGGGGCAGTTCAGATGTGTCTTCGCCATGTACCCACGATCCCACGAGAACGGCCCGCGGTCCCACGAGCATGATGGGAAGCATGGAGCTATACGACGTCATGCGCACCACCGGGACGGTCCGTGAGTTCACCGACGACCCGCTGCCCGACGACGTCCTCGAGCGAATCCTTGACAACGCCCGGTTTGCACCAAGCGGCGGCAACCGGCAGGGCGTGCGGGTGATCGTGGTTCGCGACGCATCGACCCGCGAGGCGCTCGCCGAACTGTCGGTCCCCGCCGCGCGCCGCTATGCGGCACAGATCGGCAACGGTGAGTCACCGTGGAATCCGTTGCACCCGTGTGGGGTCGACGCCCAAACTGTCGCGGCCACCGAAGCGCCGTGGTTCATGACGGACCCGTTGCGAGTGGCACCCGTCGTGCTGGTGTTCTGCGTGGATCTCGGCGTGGTGGCCGCGACGGACCAGGACCTCAACCGGATCGGTGTGATCGCGGGAGCGTCGGTCTACCCGTTCGTCTGGAACGTCATGCTGGCCGCGCGCAACGAGGGCTTCGGCGGTGTCACCAACACGATGGCGGTGGCCGAGGAGCCGCAGGTGAAGAAGCTTCTACAGATTCCCGACGAGTTCGCCGTCGCCACGTTGGTACCGCTCGGCAAACCCGTGCACCAGGTCAGCAAGCTCAAGCGGAAGCCAGTCGCCGAGTTCGCCATCCGTGAGCAGTTCGACGGTCAGGCGTTCTAGGCCTCTAGGCCTTCGCCTTCGCTGCCGCCTTGGCGGCCTTCTTGTACGACCGCACCTTCTCAAGGGAGCCCGCGTCGACGACGTCGGCGACCGACATGTGCGTGCCCGCCTTGCCGTAGTCGCCTGCGGCCTCGCGCCATCCCGTCGGCGTCACGCCGTACTGCTTGCCGAGCAGGGCCACGAAGATCTTGGCCTTCTGCTCGCCGAATCCGGGCAACGCCTTGAGCCGTCGCAGCACCTCGCGACCGTCCGGATCGCCTGCCGTCCACAACGCGGCGGCATTGCCGTCGTAGTCGTCGACGATGGCCTGCGCCATGGTCTGCAGCCGCTTGCCCATGGAGCCCGGAAACCGATGCACGGCAGGGCGTTCCGAACACAGCGCGATGAACTTCTCGGGATCGTATTCGGCGATCTGGGTGGGGTCGACGCCCCCCATCCGGTCAGCGATCTTCTTCGGCCCGGCGAACGCCACTTCCATGGGAATCTGCTGGTCGAGCATCATGCCGACGAGGAGTGCGAAGGGATTTGACTCGAGCAGCTCATCGGCCGCCGGATCTTGCACTAGCTGCAGTTTCGCCATCGGATCAGTTTAAGGTGACGGACAACCGCCCAGAGAAGGTGTGAGGTGATATGCCGGGCGAGATCGCGATTGCGTTGGCGGCGGCGCTCATCCTGGCCACTGTGGCCGCCGCGGTCGTCGCGGTGCGCACCCGCCGGGTCGTCACCACCCCGACCGAGCGAGCCGTGCACGCTGCGCTGCACACCGCCTCCCTCGCTGCCCACGCGTTGCGCCATGGCCTCGACGCCGACTCCGCGCTGCGTGCCGCGCCGTTTCTGCGTCAGCTCACCGGTGCCGACGCCGTCGTCCTTTTCGACGAAACGGGCCAGCGCTCGGCCCAGGATCCCTCCGACCAGTCGACATGGACCCTGGAGGCCCTCGAGGCAGCCGAGGACGTCGCCAAGGAGGCGCTCGCCGGCCAACGGCGCATCATGTCGGAGCACCTGGCCGGCGCGATGGTCGCCCAACCGCTTCTCACCGACGACGGTGACGCGCTTGGCGTGCTCGTCGCGGTGACGTCCCGCGAACCAGGGCCGGGCATGCTGGGCGCCATCGGCGAGGTCGCCCGCTACGCGACAAGCCAACTCGAATTGGCCGACCTCGACGCGTCGCGGGCCCGGCTGGACCGCGCCGAGGTGTTGGCACTGCGCGCCCAGATCAGCCCGCACTTCATCTACAACGCACTCAACACGATTGCGTCGTTCGTCCGCACCGACCCCGACCGGGCCCGCGAGTTGATCCTCGAATTCGCCGACTTCACCCGCTACTCGTTCCGCGCGGCAGGTCAGTACACGACGCTGTCCGAGGAACTGCGCAACATCGACCGGTATCTCACGCTCGAGCGCGCCCGCTTCGGCAACGCGCTGAGGGTGCGGCTGCAGGTCGCGCCCGAGATGCTCAACGTCGTCGTGCCCTTCCTCGCGCTACAGCCGTTGGTGGAGAACGCAGTCCGGCACGGTTTCGCCGGACGCAGCGGCGGCAGTGTCGAGATCGTCGCGCGCGACGACGGCACCGACTGCGTGATCACCGTCGAGGACGATGGCGTCGGCATGGATCCCGACGACCTGCGGTCAGGCCCCGCCGATGCGCTGGCCGACGCAAAGCCGGACGCCGCCGGGCATTCCGCGCACGTCGGTCTCACGAATGTGGACCATCGTCTGCGTGCGGCATTCGGCAACGACTACGGTCTCATCGTCGAGACGGCGATGGACGCGGGCACCAAGGTGATCATGCGTGTCCCGAAGTTCCGATCGGGTGTCAGGGCCGGCGGAGGTGCATTCAGTTGAGGTCGCTCGTGGTGCTCGCCGTCGACGACGAGCCGCCCGCCCTCGACGAGCTGGCATACCTGCTGAGCGAGCATCCCGACATCGCAGAGGTCGCTCGGGCCAGTGACGCGACGTCGGCATTGCGGGAACTGAACCGGCGCACCATCGATGCCGTGTTCCTCGACGTCAACATGCCTGGGCTGAGCGGCCTCGAGCTGGCGGGCGTGCTGACGAACTTCTCGTACCGGCCCTCCGTGGTGTTCGTGACGGCGCACGACGACAAGGCGGTCGCCGCATTCGACGTCGGCGCGGTCGACTACCTGCTCAAGCCCATCCGCGCGAGCCGGCTCGACGAAGCGGTGCGCCGGGTGCTGGCCACCCACACGGACGCTCCACGCTCGGACGTCACACGAGATGACACCGCCGAGCAGGACGCCGACGTGATCCCCGCCGAAGTCGGCGGCATCACCCACCTGGTGCCACGGGACACCATCGGATGGGTGGAGGCCGAAGGCGACTACGCCCGGCTGCATTCCGCGTCCGGCGCACATCTGGTCCGGATACCGATCAGCACCCTCGAATCCCGTTGGCGTGAACGAGGTTTCCAACGCATCCACCGCTCCTACCTGGTGGCCTTGCGCCTCGTCGTGGGGCTGCGCACCACCGACGGCGCCATTCTGGTCCGGCTGCGGGGGAATGGCGCGTCCGCCGCAGTGGAGTTGCCGGTCAGCCGTCGGCAGGCCCGTGAGCTTCGGGACCGGTTGATCCGCGACCCGATGCGCAACTTCCGTCCCGTGGATCCGGCGGCCAGGAGCGAAGCGACCGGGGGATCGGCTGGCCCCGATGACTAGCGGACGTCCGCAGCGCGAGCGCGTGGTACTCGCGCACCGCAGGGGCACCCGGATGATCCGCACGCGCGCCGAGGTCCAGGAACAAACTCAGGTCGGCGACGCCTTCGTGCGCGGACTCGTGCGCGCCCAACTCGGGCTGGCACTGCGACTGGGCGCCGTCGTGGTGGTTGCGGTTGCCGCAGTTCCCTTGCTGATCGGGCTCTTCCCCGAGGTCGCGGCCGTCAGGGTGTTCGGCATCCGGCTCAACTGGGTGCTTCTGGCCGCTCTGGTCTATCCCGTGATGTACGGCGTCGGACGGTTGTACGTTCGCCTGGCCGAGCAGAGTGAGCGGGACTTCGTCCGCGTCGTCGACGGCGAGCCGTGATGACCGGCGCACCGTTGACCGCCGCCGCTCTGATCGCGGCCGCGGTGGCCACCGTCGCGATAGGCTTCTACGGAATACGCCTGTCCCGCAATACCTCCGACTTCCTCGTCGCGTCGCGCAGCATCGGCCCGCAATGGAACGCCGCGGCCGTATCGGGTGAATACCTCTCGGCGGCATCGTTTCTCGGTGTCGCCGGGTTGGTCGCCAAGTACGGCGCCGACGCGCTGTGGTACCCAGTCGGATTCACGGCGGGCTACCTCGGGCTGCTGCTGTTCGTGGCCGCACCACTGCGCCGCTCAGGCGCCTACACCGTGCCCGACTTCGCCGAGTTTCGGCTGGCTTCGGCGCGATTGCGCAAGGTCGCGATGCTGGTCGTTGTCGTCATCTGCGTGCTCTACCTGGTCCCGCAATATCAGGGCGCCGGGCTGGCACTCAAGACGCTTCTTGGGCTTCCGGTCTGGGTGGGGCCGGTGGTCGTCGGCGCCATCGTGATCGTCAACGTGGTCGGTGGCGGCATGCGGTCGATCACGTTCGTGCAGGCCTTCCAGTACTGGCTCAAGCTCACTGCGATCGCGGTGCCTGCCCTGGCTCTGCTCGCCGTGTTCCTGCACGACGGCACCGACCTGGCAGGACCGCTGCCGCCGACCGTCCACCAGCAGACCACCGTCACCGTCGAGACCGACGTGGTGGTGCAGGTAGCCCAACCGAAGGGCATCACGGTGGTCGGCACCGTCGACGGAGACCACGTCGACGGTGCGCCGTTCCGCGCCCCCGGCCGGTACACGCTGCAGAAGGGCGCGACGCTGACGCTGGCGGCCGGGTCGGCGACACCCGTCGTGGCCGGGGCACCGAGCTCGGGCGACGACTGGATAGCGTCCGGCGGCGGGTTGGGTGGTTACCACCCGTCCTACCAAGTCCTTTCGATCATCGTCGCGACGTTCCTCGGCACCATGGGACTGCCGCACGTCCTGGTCCGCTTCTACACCAACCCCGACGGCAGGGCCGCGCGGCGCACCGCGCTGGCGGTCATCGCGCTGCTGTCGCTGTTCTATCTGTTCCCCACGCTGCTCGGCGTCTTCGCCAGACAGTTCGTGCCGCAGCTCCTGATCACGGGCACCGCGGACGCCGCCGTGCTCCTGTTGCCCAGCGCCGCCATCGGCGGGATCGGTGGCGCAGGCCTTGCCGCACTCGTCGCGGCGGGTGCCATCGCCGCGTTCCTCGCGACGTCGTCGGGCCTGCTGGTCAGCATCGCAGGCGCACTGTCGACCGACGTGCTTGGCGGACGGGTCCGCGACTTTCGAGTCGCCGCCGTGATCGGCGGCATGGTGCCGCTGCCCCTTTCGCTGCTCGCATCGTCGCTCGAGCTGTCCCGCAGCGTCGGCCTGGTGTTCGCGGTGGCCGCGTCCACCCTGTGTCCGCTTCTGGTGCTTGGCATCTGGTGGCGCGGGCTGACCAGCGTCGGCGCAGCGTGCGGGCTGGCTGTCGGTGGCGTCACGTCAGGAGTGGCAACGACGTTGGCGGTCACCGGCGCCGTCGACGAGCACCTGCTCGGCGGTTGGGCTGCCGTCGTCGTCGGCTACCCCGCCGCGGTCACCGTCCCTCTCGCGTTCCTGACGATGGTGATGGTCAGCCGTTTCACCGCGTCGACCAGGCCGCCCGACGTGGCGAGGATCTTCGCGCAGATGCACGTTCCGGAGCGGCTGGGGATGGGTGTGGAGCGCGTGCCGCGCGGCGGCTGACCGCTCATCGCCACCGATCGACCGTTCACCGCAGCACTCGCGGTCTTCGGCGTGTACGGGTCGGGAAGCCGGGGTATGTGACTCACATCTCAATTAAGTTCGCCGCAGAGCGAGTTCACCGTGAGATCAGGAGTGACCGTGCCCGAAA
>JAOPVF010000224.1 GCA_025963195.1 Mycobacterium sp.
TGTTGAGGGAAACGCCATGACACTGGTCAACCAACGGGTCGACGTCCCCGTCACCATCGACGAGTCGCTGTGCATCGAGGGCTGCACGCTGTGCGTGGAGATCTGCCCGCTGGACTCGCTGGCGATCAACCCGGAGAACGGCAAGGCATTCATGCACGTCGACGAGTGCTGGTACTGCGGGCCGTGCGCGGCGCGCTGTCCCACCGGCGCCGTCACCGTCAACATGCCCTATCTCCTGCGCTGAAGGACCACCCGTGAAACGCATCCGCGCCACGCTCCTCGCCGCCGTCAGCGTCAGCTCTCAGGTCTGAAGTGATTGCCGCACTCGATCATTCGGAGCTCGTCAGCTAATGGACATCCCCGCGCCAGAAGGTGCCCTCCGGCTCGACTGT
This sequence comes from Mycobacterium sp., assembly GCA_025963195.1. Taxonomy (GTDB): domain Bacteria; phylum Actinomycetota; class Actinomycetes; order Mycobacteriales; family Mycobacteriaceae; genus Mycobacterium. Next base: position 393 of record JAOPVF010000224.1, read on the forward strand.
GACGTGCTGGTGATCGGCGGCGGCACCGCAGGAACGATGGCCGCTTTGACGGCGGCCGACAACGGCGCCCAGGTGCTGCTGCTGGAAAAGGCGCACGTGCGACACTCCGGTGCGCTCGCGATGGGCATGGACGGGGTGAACAACGCCGTCATCCCCGGCAAGGCCGAGCCTGAGGACTACGTCGCCGAGATCACCCGCGCCAACGACGGAATCGTCAACCAGCGCACCATCTATCAGACTGCCACCCGCGGGTTCGCGATGGTGCAGCGGCTCGAACGCTACGGGGTGAAGTTCGAGAAGGACGAGCACGGCGAGTATGCCGTGCGTCGCGTCCACCGCTCCGGCTCCTACGTGCTGCCCATGCCCGAGGGCAAGGACGTCAAGAAGGCGCTGTACCGGGTGCTGCGCCAGAAGTCCATGCGCGAGAAGATCCGCATCGAGAACCGGCTAATGCCGGTCCGGGTACTCACCGCGGACGGCAAGGCGGTCGGCGCGGTCGCGCTCAACAGCCGCACCGGCGAGTTCGCCGTCGTCGGTGCGAAGGCAGTGATCCTGGCCACCGGACCCTGCGGACGGTTGGGACTGCCCGCGTCGGGCTATCTCTATGGCACGTACGAGAACCCGACCAATGCGGGCGACGGCTACTCGATGGCCTATCACGCCGGTGCGGAGTTGTCGGGCATCGAATGCTTCCAGATCAACCCGCTGATCAAGGACTACAACGGCCCCGCGTGTGCGTACGTGGCCAATCCGTTCGGCGGCTACCAGGTCAACGCGGCCGGTGAGCGGTTCGTCGACTCCGATTACTGGTCGGGCCAGATGATGTCGGAGGTGAAGCGCGAGATCGAGTCGGCTCGCGGCCCCATCTACCTCAAGGTCAGCCATCTGCCCGACGAGACGCTGAGCACGCTCGAAGGCATCCTGCACACCACCGAGCGGCCGACCCGCGGCACATTCCACGCCAACCGCGGCCACGACTACCGCACTCACGACATCGAGATGCACATCTCCGAAATCGGGCTGTGCGGTGGACATTCCGCGTCTGGTGTGTGGGTCGACGAGCACGCCCGCACCACCGTGCCCGGCCTCTACGCGGCAGGCGACCTGGCCTGCGTGCCGCACAACTACATGATCGGCGCGTTCGTCTATGGCGAACTGGCAGGCGCCCACGCGGCGTCGACATTCGTTGACGACCCTGCTCCCGACGTCCTCCCCGCCGACCAGATTGCAGCCGCGCACGAGCTGATCTACCGCCCGCTGCGCAACCCCGACGGCCCACCCCAGACCCAGGTCGAATACAAGCTGCGCCGCTTCGTCAACGACTACGTCGCCCCGCCGAAGACCGCCGCGAAGCTGTCCATCGCCGTGCAGACGTTCGATCGCATGCGCGAGGAGATCTCGGGCATCGGTGCGTCGACGCCGCACGAGTTGATGCGTGCAGTGGAGGTGACGTTCATCCGCGACTGCGCCGAGATGGCGTCGCGGTCGTCCCTGACCCGCACGGAGTCCCGCTGGGGGCTCTACCACGACCGCTCCGACCTCCCCGAGCGCGACGACGAGAACTGGCGCTACCACCTCAACCTCCGCAAGACGGACGACGGAGCGATGGAGTTCCTCAAACGACCGGTGGCGCCGTACTTCGTGCCCGTCCCCGGCCTCGACGACTTGCCAAGCGGGGAAACCGAACCCATCCGCGTCCACCAGCCACCGCTCGTCGGTGGCCAGGCACCCGCATCCGAGGTGTCCCGGGTCCGCGACGGCGCCACAGCGCAGCCGCCGTCACCGCGCATCGCTGCAGTACTTACCCTGGAATCCCCTACCGTCGACGATCTTTCGGAGTTTCTCACCGATCCGGACGCTGGCGTGCGGCGCACCGCCGTCGACGTCCTCACAGAGCATCTGCCTGACGAGTACGGTCCAGCCCTGCTGGCGGCACTCGGCGACGGTGATGCGCGCGTCCGTGCGGCAGCCGCCGACGGAGTGCGCGAACTCGTCGAGGTGCTGCCCGACCCTGCCGCCGCCCGAGCATTCCTGACCGCCACCGACCCGGTGGTGCGCGCGGCCGCGGTTTATCTGCTCAGCTCACGCAAGGTCGGCGAGTCCGCACACTTCCGCAGAAGCCTGGACGATCCCGACCACCGGGTCCGCATCGAGGCCGTGCGGGCGCTGGTATCCGTCGATGACGCGGAAGGCGTGAGCGCCGCTCAGCACGACGAGGATCGCGGCGTCCGGATCGCCGTGGCCAACGCTCTGGGAACTCTCGGCGAGGGTGCGCCAACCATCCGCAACCTGATCGCCGACCGGGATCCGCTGGTGCGCGCCGCCGCACTGGCCGCACTTGGCGCAGGTGGCGTCGTCGATGCCGACCTGACAACGGTGGAGCGGGCGCTGGCGGAGTCGGCGTGGCAGGTTCGCCAGGGCGCCGTCCGTGCCCTTGCCGGTGTCGGGACGACTGCCGCCGTCGCTCCGTTGACCCGCGCGCTCAACGATCCGCACCTCGACGTCCGCAAGGCGGCGGTTCTCAGCCTGACCCGGTGGGCGCCGTCCGATGACGCGGCGAGGGACGCGCTGAACACGGCGCTCGACGACGGCGACGCCGACGTGCGGGCATACGCGCGTCACGCGCTGGCCGCGGCGTCGGCTGAGAGTTAGCGCTTGCGCCGGGAACCGGCGAGCGCGATGCCTATGCCCACCAGTGCGGTGATCGGACCGATCACCGACCAGGTGGTGGTATTGCTCATCGGGCTTCCGCCAAGCACGCCGAATCCCTGCAGTGCCCACAGCAGGCCGAACAACGTGACGATCACGCCCAACACCACGATGGCTATCCGCATCACTCGAGAGTAGCCGCGTAACCGGGCAAGGCGCTCTCGGCGGCCCCAGGGGCGCTCCTACGGGGTGAAGACGTGGTCGGTCCATGACAGCTGGGCGCCGGTGTATTTGGCGTGCCGGACGTCGCCGGAACGGGCGTGACCCCTCGAACAGCTCCACCCGGGCGGCCCGTCCGCACAGTTCTCCGAGAGCGGCGCTGCTCGCCGTGTCGGTGACTCCCTGATAGGTGACCGTGAGGTACTTGCCCGCCCAGAGGCCGCCGGTGTAGCGGGCGGCGCCGCGTGTGGCAAGTACGTGATTGGTGACAATCACCTTGTCGCCATAGCTGACACACGTTCCCTCACCCAGGAACAGGGCACCGTAGTCACGCATCTGCTCCAGCGCCTCGCGAGGCTCTGCGGTGAGGACCTTGACGTGCTCGGAGGCGAAGCTGTCAGCAAGCGCGTACGCCTCGTCCAGGGTGTCGACCACGTGGACTGGCCGTGGTCGCGCCACGACCGCTCGGCGAAGTCCTTGGTGGGCATTCCGGGTAGCAGCTCGTCGATGTAGGACATCGCTTGCGAGCAACGGTTTCCGACGTGGCGACCAGCACCGCGGGGGAATCGGGCTGCCTGACTGACAAGGTCAACCGCGACGATGAACGGGTCGGCGTTGTCGTCGGCCACGATCAACGTCTCCGTCGGGCCCGCGAAGAGGTCGATTCCCACCTCACCAACAATCGCCGCTTCGCCTCGGCCACATCGGCATTGCCGGTCCCGGCGATGAGATTCACGCGGCGGATCGTCTCGGTGCCAACGGCAAGGGCGGTCACCGCCTGGACCCCTCCGCCGAGGTAGATCTCATCAGCGCCTGCGAGGTACATCGCCGCGACGGTCGCCGCGGGGATCTCGCCTCGGATGGGCGGAGTGCACGCCGCGACGCGCGGCACCCCCGCGACCTTGGCGGTCACGATCGTGATGTGCGCCGATGCGGTGAGCGGATAGCGTCCCCTGCACATAGGCTGCCGCCGCCGCGACCGGCACGTGTCGCTGACCGAGCGTGACCGCCTGGCGCGGT
>JAOPVF010000230.1 GCA_025963195.1 Mycobacterium sp.
ATGCGCCGCCGACCGACGACCTGTTGCTGTACGTGCCGACCAGCGTGCCGTCGGGTCTGGGTTCCAGCGTGTACGTCTGCCAGCCCTGGACGTCGATCGGTTCACCCTTGGGGGTCGTGCACTGCGACGGCACCTCCCGAACCGACACCCAGCGGCCGTCGACCATGTCGAAGACCATCTTCGGTGGGCGTGGGTCCTCGGCGTCTGGCGGCGCGACTTCCGTTGCGGTGGCGATGCATCCGGCGTCCCCACAGCTGGATCGGGTCACCCATTTGACGGTGGCGGCGGTGTCGGGAACTTCGACGCCTTGCACGGTGGTCCGCAGACCGAACTGAGCGCTGAACGTGCCATCGAACGACGATCCCGTAGACGGCGGAGCCTGAGGAGGCTGCGGGGACGTGCAGGACGCAAGCACCAGGCACGCCGCAGCGGCGCAGGCCCAGGCTCGCGTCCTGGTCGTCACGACGACGCGACCCCGAGCACGAACTCGATGATGGTGTCCGACACCGCTTGGTGGGTGACGTCGTTGAGGATGTCGTGACGGCCGCCTGCGATCTCCTCGAGCCGCAGCGGTTCGATCTGCTCGGCGTACGCCCGCACCGCGCCGATGTCGGCGATCGGATCGTCGCTGCCGTGAACCGCCAATGTCGGCACCCTCAGCTTCGGCAGGTCGGCGCCGAACCTGTCCCACGCGCGGTCCAGTTCCCTTGCCAGCGATACCCCGTCGGCGTCGACGAAGGCCAGCGGGTCGTTCGCCAGCGAGTCGAGGTAGAACGGATCGGCCGACAACCAACTCGGGTCGAGGTCGAATGAGCTGTCGGCGTCGAGCAATCCGGCGATGGGCACCAGCGGCGCACCGGAGATCACGCCTGCGCGGTACGGGTCGGGGCCGTCGATCAGCCGCGACAGCGTGACCGCGGACCCGAACGAATGACCCTGCAGCACAAGGGGAATGCCTGGAGCCTCGGTCTGGGCCAAGGTGGCGAGCTGGTCGGCAAGGCCGACGCTGGCCTCGATCGAGCCGAAGTCGCCGCGCTTGCCAGGGCTGAGTCCGTGCCCGAACTGGTCGGCGGCCCAGAGGTCGATGTCGGCGGCGTTGAGCGCGAAGCCGTACCGGTGGTAGACGCCGGTGTGCTCGCCGAAGCCGTGCAGGAAGATCACTGCGGCGCGGGGCTTGGCGGCTGCCCAGTGTCGGTAGTAGGCCTTGCCGTCATCGGTGTCCAGGAATGGCATGTTGCGACTGCACCAGGTGAACCCATGTCCGCGCAAGGGATTCGCTCATGGTGTGCCCATTAGTGCGCTGCGGTGCTCCTCCATCCGAGCGCGGATCGCCGCCACGACGGCGGACACCTCCGGCCTTCGCAACGTATCCGGCCGAGTCACCAGCCAGTAGGTCAACTGAATCGCCACCGCGTCGGGCAACACGCGGATCAGGTCGTCGTGCCTGTCGGCCATGAAGCACGGCAGCAGGCCGAGCCCTGCCGACGCCCTCGTCGCCTCCACGTGCACGAAGACGTTCGTGGAGGTCACGGACTCCCGCATGGTCGGCGCGAAGCTGCGGGCCAGGTCGAGATCGTCGACCTGCAGCATCGAGTCGATGAAGTAGACCAACGGGTGACCTGCCAGCTCGGTCCGCGACGCCGGAGTGCCGTGCTCGACGAGGTAGTCGGCCGAACCGTAGAGACCCAACCGGTAGTCGCCGAGCCGGATGGCCTCCGCGCGGTGCACCTGGGGTTCGCCGACCACCACCTCGATGTCGAGCCCGGAACGCTGCTGCGTCGCGCGCCGGGTCGCGGTGACGATCTCGACGGCCACCTTCGGGTGGCGCTTCTGCACGGCGGCCGCGGCGGGCGCGGCGACGTAGGCGCTGAAGCCGTCCGTCGCCGACATCCTGACGACGCCTTCGAGTGCACGTCCGCCGTCCGGGTCGGCGGTCAGGGTGCGCATCGCGGATTCCACGGCCTCGGCGGCTGACAGCGCTTGGCGCCCGAGGTCGGTCAGTTCCCAGCCGCCGGCCACCCTGGCGAGCAGCCTGCCGCCGATGGACCGTTCCAGGGCGGCGATGCGGCGCGAGATGGTGGTGTGGTTGATGCCGAGCTCCTCGGCGGCGGTCACGTAGCGGCCGGATCGGCCGACCGCGAGCAGGACCAGCAAATCGTCGGCGTTGAGCCGGTTGGCCTGTGTCATGTATGCATTTTTGCAGATCGGTGCTGCATGTTTGACCATTGCGGGCGAAGGGAATCTGCGTTGATACTCAGAGGAGCTGTGGCGGGCATCACAACGTATGAGGAGCTTGGCGATGAGTACACCAACGGGTCTGCGGCGGGTGGTCGCGGCATCGATGGCGGGCACGGTCGTCGAGTGGTACGAGTTCTTCCTCTACGGCACCGCAGCCACCCTGGTGTTCAGCAAGGTGTTCTTCTCGGCGGGCACCAGTGAACTCGACGCGATCCTCGCCGCATTCGTCCCCTACGCGGTCGGCTTCGCCGCGCGACCGCTCGGCGGCATCGTGTTCGGGCACTACGGCGACCAGTACGGCCGCAAGAAACTGCTCCAGTTCTCCCTGCTGCTGGTGGGCGCGGCCACGTTCCTGAT
>JAOPVF010000250.1 GCA_025963195.1 Mycobacterium sp.
GAACATTGCGACGCCGATGCCGACGACCACCGAGAAGCCCGTCGACGGCGAAGCGCAGGCGAAGCTACTTCGGTTGCTGCCGCCGGGTCATCCGTCGAGTTCGTGCCAGCCGGTCGATCCGCCGAAAGATGCACTGGCACAGGTTGATTGCACGCAGAACGCCGATACGGACGGCCCGCCTTCAGCCACGGTGTCGATATTGCATTCACCTGCTTGTAAATAGGCAGATATGCCGTGACGAGCACCGGACAATGCAATCGCAGCAATCGTCAGGCTCGGGCGTCGACCACCGCCTCCTTCGTGGCGATTCGTCGGAGCGAGCACGCGGCGCCGCCAAATCACACGGGACCTAGGAAACTAGCCGCCGGGGACATCGAATCCCGGAGCACGACTCTTGACTACGCAAAGACCCTTTGTTGCGTTTGCTGAAGGTCCTCAGGCCGACTTCAACTCGATACCCGAGAGCACGACGGCGTCGTCGCGGCTGGGTGCCGTCAGCACCGCCACGAATCCATCGTCGTCCTTCCAAATGCTGGCCTTGAGCGTCTCGCCGGGGAACACCACGCCGGCGAACCGGGCGCCGTAGGAGCGCACCCGCGAGGCGTCGCCGTCCAGGCAGGCGTCGACGATGGCCTTGCACCCGATGCCGTACGAGCACAGGCCGTGCAGGATCGGCATGGGAAAGCCTGCGGCGGAGGCGAAGCCTGGATCCGAGTGCAGCGGATTGCGATCACCGCACAGCCGGTATAGCAGCGCCTGCTGCGGCAGGATCGGCAGCGGCACTTCGACGTCGGGCGCGCGGTCGGGTGGCTCGACGGAGCCGGTCGGGCCGCGGTCTCCACCGAAGCCGCCCTCGCCGCGGGCGAAGATCGACCGCTTCTGCGTCCAGAGCGGGGCGCCGTCCAACGTGGTCACCGTGGTCTCGGACCAGATCACCGCGGCCTTGCCCTTGTCCCAGATGTCGGTGAAGCGGGTCACCGCCCGGCCCGTGCCCGACGGTGGGATCGGGCCTGGAACGGATACTGCCTCGCTGGCGTGCAGCACCTTGGACAGTTCGATGTCGATGCCCGGGTACTGCACGGTGGGTGGCGCGGTCTGGTGGAAGGTCTGCGCCACGCAGGCGAACGTCGGCAGCACCTGAGGGGTGTCGTCGACGAGGTAGGCCAGCTCGCGCTGGGCAAGGGGATCGGCACCGGCGCCGAGGCCCAGGTGGTACAGCTGCACGTCGCTGCTGCTCCAGGAGAACTCGACAGGGGCGAGTTCGGCGCCGATGGCCTCGTCGAGATTGATCGGCACGTCAGGCTTCTGTCTCTGATGCCGCTGTCGCGGCGGCCGCCAGATGCAGCGCCGCCAGGTAGCCGAACGTCATGGCCGGGCCGATTGTCCCGCCGGGGCCAGGATAGGTGTGCCCCATCACTGGTGCGCTGACATTGCCTGCGGCATAGAGGCCGTCGATGATCGAACCGTCGTCGCGCAGTGCCCGCCCGTGCACGTCGGTGCGCACCCCGCCCTTGGTACCAAGGTCACCGGGCACCATCTTGGCCGCGTAGTACGGGCCGTAGCTGATCTCGCCGAGGTTGGGGTTGGGCTTGTTGGTCGGGTCGCCGTAGTAACGGTCGTACGCGCTCTCGCCGCGCTTGAAGTCCTCGTCGACACCCGTACGCGCGAAGCCGTTGAACCGCTCGACCGTCGCCTTGAGCTCGTCGACGGGCAGGCTCGTCTTTTCCGCCAGCTCCTCGAGCGTGTCGGCGGTCAGCACCACGCCAGACTCCAGCCACTTCTTCGGAATCCGTTGTCCCGGTTGCAGACCCGCGAAGATGTAGCGATCACGGTACTGCTGGTCGAAGATCAGCCAGGCCGGAACGTTCTCGCCTGGGCCAGCGCCCTGGCCGAACTCGCCGCCGTACATCCGGTGGCACGCCTCGACATAGGGCATCGACTCGTTCATGAACCGCTTGCCGCTGGTGTTGACGATGATCGAGCCGGGGGAGTTGCGCTCGGACAGCGCGAACCACGGTGCGCCAACCAGCGGGACCGTCGGCCCCCACCAGGCGTCCTCCATGACGTCGAGTGCGGCCCCGAGTTTCTCGGCGGCCAGGATGCCGTCACCGGTGTTGGCCACTGCGCCCACGGTCCACTCGGTGGTGATCGGGGCGCGCTGGTACTTTACCCGCATCTGCTCGTTGTGTTCGAAGCCGCCGCTGCCGAGGATCACGCCGCGCCGGGCCCGAATCAGCCGTGGCTCAGCCGATTCGGGGTCGCGCGCATCTCTCACAAAGACCCCGCGGACGACGCCGTCCTCGACGAACAGGTCGGTGAGCGCGGTGTTCAGCTGGACTGGAACGCCCGCCTCCTGCAGGCCGATGCGCAGCGGACCGATGAGCGCCCGACCCATGCCGACGAGGTTCTTTCCTGTGACCTTGCCCCAGGTCGCCCGGATGCCGACCTTGAGGCTGCGCAGCACACCGCGCGGGTGGCGCTTGAGCTGATTGAGCCGGACGTAGTCCTGCTGCATGACGACCATGTTCATCGGCACCTTGCCGTACGGCGGTTCCAGGCCGGGCATGTCGGCGCCGAGCTTCTTGGCGTCGAACGGCTTCGGCTCGATCGAGCGACCGCCGGCCCGCCCACCGGGTGCCTCGGGGTAGTAGTCGGAGTAGTTCGGCACCCAGCACATCTTCAACGGCGAGTGCTTCAACACGAACGAGAGCATCTCCGGCCCGCGCTCGAGATAGGTGTCGATGCGGTCGGCAGAGACCACGTCGCCGACGATCGAGTGCAGGTACTCGGCGGCGGCTGCAGGAGTGTCGGTGACCCCGTCGCGCTTCAAGATCACGTTGTTCGGAATCCATACGCCGCCGCCGGACCGCGCAGTGGAACCGCCATAGTGCGGGGCCTTTTCGACGACTAGTGTCGAGAGTCCGTGGTGGGCGGCAGTAAGGGCGGCAACCAGGCCCGCTCCGCCGCTGCCGACTACGACGACGTCAT
>JAOPVF010000281.1 GCA_025963195.1 Mycobacterium sp.
CCTAAGGAAACACCGCGATGAATTCCCAACGCGCGCGGTCGAACTCTGGTTCGCCTTCGCAGCCGGCGATGACGCCCTACCTCCACCGGACCAGTTGCGCCTCAACGCCTATGGATTCATCGGAGCCGCGCAGCAGATCGGGGTGGCATGGCTGGACGGCCTTCTTCCACTGACCATGGACGAGGTCATCGACCAGCTCGTCGACATGTTCTACCGAATCTCCGGTATCGACCCGCCCTAGGACACGCGCCGGCTCCGCATCGCAGCCAAACTCCCGACGAGGCAACGGAAATCAGTTCAGTGATCGCCTTGCGCGGTCGATGGACGAGTGACCAGCATGCCAGCGTCAGAAGGAAGCCGCAGCGTCTCGACTGCCGTCAGCAGTGTAAGCATGCCCAAAGCCAGGTACGTCCACGAGTAGGCGCTTGAAGAACCGTGCCCGCCGGCCGACGCCAGCGAGGTCAACAGGGCGACCGCGAGCGCGGCGACTGCGATTCCTACACCAGCGGCAAGTTCCTGAACGGCGGCGTTGAGAGTGTTGGCATGGGCAAGCTCGTCGCCGTTGACGTCTGCGAACGCAAGGCTGTTGTAAGCGGTGAACCCGATCGACCGGAACGCGCCGCTGACGATGAGGATGCCCACTATTACCGAGATCGGTGTATTGGGCCCCACTGCGGCCAGGAGACCGAACCATCCGGCCGACAACAACGCATTGCCAAGCAGCAGGCGACGGATGCCGAAGCGCCGCATCAGAGGTGTCGTCGCGGGTTTGATGGCGATGTTGCCGACGAACAATGCCGCGACTGCGATGCCCGCCGATAGTGGTGTCCAGCCGAAGCTGAGCTGAAATTGTAGGGCCAGCAGGAAGGGCACGGCCGTCATTGCCAGCCGGTACAGCGCGCCTGCGGAGACACTGATACGCAGCGTCGGTGTTCGCAGCACTCGCAAGTCGACGAGCGGATGCGGGGAGCGAAGGAGATGAATCGTGGCGACCACGAACAAAATCGTTGCGCCGGCAGCACCGATGACGACGTACGTCCAGTCGGTGCCGGTCAACCGAATGCCTTCCAGCGCAATCAGTACCGCAGCGATGGCCGCACCGAGAACCGTGAGCCCGAGCCAGTCCAGCGGCGGTGTGCGAGGCGCACGACTGCCACGAAATAGCTTGAGCGACAACGTGAATCCAACAATGCCGACGGGGATGTTCACGACGAAGATCCATTGCCAGGACCAGAACGTGCTGATGGCGCCTCCGATGGCTGGCGCGATGACGGGCGCGAGCAGGGCTGGCCAGGTAAGCACGGAGATGGCGCGTACCAGGTCGCTCTTGGCACTGCACCGCAGTACGGCCAGCCGACCGACGGGCACCATCATGGCTCCGCCCACGCCCTGGAGAACCCGCATCGCCACGAGCATGGGCAGCGACGTGCTTGCCGCGCAGCCAACGGACGCGACGGTGAACACCGCGATGGCAGTGAGAAAGACCCGTCGGGCGCCCAACCGATCCGCCACCCACCCGCTGGCCGGGATGAGGATGGCGACCGTTACGAGATAGGCGGAAATCGCGACGTTGACGTCGACGGGATCGACTCGGAATGACTCTGCGATACGAGGGATGGCCGGGCCGATGATCGTCGCGTCGAGGATCTCCATGAAGAAGGCACCGGCCACGAGAAGCGCCATGCCGCGTGGGAACGACGAATCGGAACGCGCGTCCATCATCACTGACCAGTCACCGCGCCGGGGCGGTATGGCAACAGGGCGATCTGGTGGGACTCGGCCAGATCGGCGCTTGTGGTCAAGAACACCTCCACGATGTTGGCTGCCGCGTCGGGATCCACGACCTCGTACCCGAGCGTCGCGACATTGGCGTCGAGACATCTCCGCGCTGCGACAGCTGTTTGCGCGTCGTGGCACGAGGCTGCTCGAATACGGCTCCCCTTGTTCGCAGCGATCGTGACGCCGACGCCATTCCCGCACAGAGCGATGCCATGCACGGCGTCACCGTCTGACACTATCCGGGCGACACCGAGCCCGACATCCGCCCACCCGAGTCCGCTCACCTGGACGACGTCGTGCCCAAGCTCTGTGACACGACGAACGATCGCGTCAGATACCGCGGTGCTCTGCTCGGCACCGACCACGACTTTCACGGCTGACTGCGTACCTCGTCATTGGCGAAGTGCGGCAGCACGTCTTCTGCGAACAGTTGCAGCTGATCGAGGTCGGTCAGGTCGAAGAGCTGCAGGTACACCCGTTCGGCCCCGGCGTCGTCGAAGGCGGCAAGGCGATCGATCACCCCCGCGGGAGAGCCGCAGCAGGCCCACCAGGACAGCCCTGCGGCGACCATCGCGCCGCCGTAGATGTACGTGCCAAGGCTGAACTGCGGGCCCTCGAACGCCCAGACCACCGTCCTCGGCGCGGAATTTCGCTCTACGTGCGGGATGTAGTCGACGCCGCGGGTCTCGATGCGCCCTACGGCATCACCGCCTTCGCCGACCGGTATGTGGGATTCGCCGCTCGTGGCGTTGAGGTCCTCGCTGTCAGTTGAAATCGTGGACATGGTTGCTTCCAGCCATCTCGATGAGTTCTGTGCCGACGACGTCGTCGAAGGGTCGCGATCTGCGGGGTTCACGGCTTGGGGAGGTGTGGCAACACCTCTTGCGCGATGAGCACCAATTGGTCCAGGTCGGTCAGGTCGAAGAGCTGCAGGTACACGCGCTCTGCCCCGGCGTGCCAGAAGGCCCGCAGCTGGCTGACGACGTCCTCCGGTCGCCCGGAAACGGCGCCCGCGATGACCTGGTCGGGGTCTTTCCAGCCCGACACCGCAGCGCTGATTACTTGTCTGCGTCTGGCGAGACTGGGGGAGTCGTGGGCGCAGCAGATGGTGACCACGGCCGAGAAGGTGATCTCGGTGGGGTCTCGCCCGATGCGTTCGCAGGCTTTTCGGACGCGGTCGTAGGCCTGGGTGCATGCGGCTGGTCCGACGCCGTCGATGTTGTATTCGTTGGCGTATCTGGCCGCGAGCGCTGGTGTGCGTTTGAGGCCGTGCCCACCAATGATGATGGGCGGGTGGGGAGTTTGGGCCGGGCGGACGAGGGCGGGGTAGTCCTGAACGCGATATTGCTTGCCGTCGTAGGAGTAGAGGTCCCCCAGTGGTGCTGTCCACAGGCCGGTAATGAGTTCGAGTTGCTCCTCGACGCCGTCGAAGCGATCGCGCATCGATGGCGAGCGGATGCCGAGTGCATTGTGTTCGCCGGGGAACGATCCCGCGCCAAGGCCGAATTCGATGCGGCCGTCGCTCATGGCGTCGACCTGGCTCACGAGGATCGCGAGGTGGGCGGGGTTGCGGAATGTCGAGCACGACATCAGGCTGCCCAACCTGATCCGGGTGGTTTCCCTGGCCAGGCCGGCCAGCGTCACCCAGACGTCAGTGGGACCTGCCTGTCGCGTGAAGCTACCCTCGCGCATCAAGTGGTCGGCTCGGAAGAAGCCGCCGAATCCAAGCCGTTCGACCGCCTTCGCGACGGCTAGCTGCTCGTCGTAGCTTGCGCCGAGTTGGGGCTCGGCAAAGATTCTGATGTCCATATCGGTCCGAGCTGCCCCATTGGCAGCGTCGTGGCCCCTCTCCAGTATTTGAGTTTCATCCGGACGGGAACGCCGAAATGAAATTTGTTGATATTTGCTTTCACCACTCAACATGCGGTCGGAATGGCACAACTTGAATGCGCATGGGAGATCACTGTGAATGGCCAATGCGCGGGCATTTGGGCCAAATGCCATAGTAGAAATAGCCGCATGGAATTTCGATGAAAGAAATGTTCACAGGAGGCGCGGCATTGCCGGCATCCTCCGCGGCGACGGGTCCGCTCAGACGTGAGGTGGACTCTGCGGCCAAGTTCGCGGGTTTAGCCTGCAGCGTCGCTGCCCCGTGGAACACCGTGGCCGAGATCAGCTGATGCTGACCTCAACCGCAGTGCCTCGCCTCTCGGACCAGACCCGTTGCCGGCGGGAACCCTAGGCGCGCCTCGAATACTCGAGTCGTTGCCGAAGTTAATGACCGAAGGTTTCGCGACATGAAACCGTATTTCCATTTCGTAAGTCTTCGCGAACCGGGTCCGGGTGTATCCCGCTGTATCCGCGAACTTCGGGGGCGGCCGGGATTCATATCTCGGGTGGAATTGAAGAAGTGCAGCGGGACGATGGCATGTTTGGATCTGGGGCTAGGCGTGAACGCGCAAGTCGCCGGGCCACTGCCGGAGCGGTCGCACCTGATGGCGCTGCGCGACTTGGCTCGCCCGGATGCCCATTTGGTATCGCAGCTCGGGATGGGACAGCAGCCGCGCCACCGCTGAGGTCATCGCCGAGACGTCTCCTGGCGCGTAGAGCAGCCCGGCGCTGTACGGCATCACCAGCTCAGCGGTTGCCGGACTGGCGGATGCCACCACGGCTCGGCCGGCGGCCATCGTCTCCGCGAGCGCGCTCGGCGTCGATGTGGGACTTGGGATGACGACGTCGGCGGCGGCGAACAGATCCGACCGCTGCGGCTCGGCGCAGTCCTCGATCAGAACCAGTCGTGTCTGCAGCCTGCGCTCGGCCGCACGTCGGACGACGTGGCTGCGGCGCGTTCCTCCGCCCAGCATCACCAGTCGTGTCCGGCGCGTCTGTTGCACGCCGGTGAACATCGCGGCGAGTTGCTGGGCGTACTCGAGATCCTCGAACGGTCCGGCAGCGACGACGGTAGCCAGGTCGGAAAGCCTGGCCGAGGCCTGGGGCCGTCGGGGGCTCAACGACCCTGCCCGCGCCACGAGGCGGCTCATCGGTCTGCCCGGTTGAGTGCGAGGAACATGGCTCCGGCCGCGATCCCGGCGAGCAGTTGCGCGACCAAGTACACCCACAACGTCGACCATGCGAACATGCCCATCGCTGCAGCCCCGAGCGTCACCGCCGGATTGAAGGCACCGCCAGAGATGGCTCCGACTGCGACCGCGCCTGCCACGACGGTGAATCCGATCGCCAGGCCGTAGAACGAATTGTCCCGGTGATCCTTGCTGGTGGCCACGTTGAGTACCACGTAGCACAGTGCGAAGGTGAACAGCAGCTCAACGACGAACGCCGCCAACATCGTTCGGCCGTGCAGCATCAACGTCGTGCCGACCGCCGCGTGCGCCGGGTCGATGACCGTGCGCACGACCACCGCTGCCAGTAGCCCGGCGCCGAGCTGCGCGACCCAGTAGCCGGCGGCCTCGTACAGCGTGATCCGTCGACGCACCAGGACGGCCATGGTCACGGCGGGGTTGTAGTGACCGCCGGAGAGGTGTCCGCCGGCGTAGATCATCACCATCAGGACCGCTCCGATGCCCAGCGGGGCGAGCGGGCTGCCGCTGCCGACGGCGGCGCCGACGGTGAACACCAGAAAGAAGGTGCCAATCGCCTCGACGGCGTACTTCACACTCGACCGGGGTCCGGTCACGGCGTCGGCCGCCGGCTCGCCGACGATGACACCGGCTACGGGTTGTGTTGTGGTTGTTTGCATGTCCTCTACGATCACCGCGACGGCGGCCGGTGTCGTCGAGGCTGGTGCCCATCTACCAACCACAGCCAGCCCTACCTCCCGCATACCGGCCAGCTGCAATAGGCGCGGTCATCCAGCAGAGGGGTGTTGCACAACGGCCCCGGCACGCTGCGCGTTTACAGGTGGCAGCCATGTCGCGACTATCGCTGACAGGGGCCCGCGACGGGTGTCAGCGGTGGCGACAGCGATCGGTTCGAGCGCGACCATGGCAAGCGTAGGACGACAGATTGGGGAGAACGACGTGACGACCACCACGTTGGCCGTCACGGCCGCGTCACCACTTGGCATGCGCCCGACGGTTGGCACGCCATGACGACGAGCGATGTCGAATTGCGGGGCGGCGCTGAGCATCCCGCGACGGAACCGCATGGACTCAATGTGGCCGGCCGACTGAACTGGTTGCGGGCCGGGGTCCTTGGGGCCAACGACGGCATCGTGTCAACGGCTGGCCTGGTGGTAGGCGTTGCGGGGGCCACCGCGACCAGAGAGGTGATCTTCACCGCCGGTATGGCCGGTCTGGTCGCCGGAGCCGTGTCGATGGCACTCGGCGAATACGTCTCGGTCAGCACGCAGCGCGACAGTCAGCGAGCCCTGTTGCAGCAAGAATGCCAAGAACTCCGCGAGACCCCCGAAGCCGAACTGCGGGAACTG
>JAOPVF010000288.1 GCA_025963195.1 Mycobacterium sp.
GCGCGATACCGCGGCCGATGTCCTCGGCCCTGGAGACCCGATAGGCGGCCTTGGCGAACATCTTGGCCGCAGGCAGCTGGTCCATCTCCTCGTAGTCGCCCCGCTGAAGGTCGACCAGATGCCGCTCGCTGGATCCGGAGATCTGGACCATCGGGAAGCAGTTCGTGGTGGCATTGGCCAGCGCGACGAGCCCGTTGAGGAAGCCAGGAGCGGACACGGTCAGGCAGATGCCGGGCTTCTGTGTGAGGAACCCGGCAGCGGCGGCCGCGTGGCCGGCATCGCTCTCGTGCCGGAAGCCGATGTAGCGGATGCCCGAAGCCTGCGCGAGCCGGGCCAGATCCGTGATCGGGATGCCGACGACCCCGTAGATGGTGTGGACGTCGTTGAGCTTCAGCGCATCGACGACCAGGTGGATCCCATCGGTGAGAGCAGCTGGCTCGTCGGTACTCCCGGCCTCCGTGTCTCGCATGGGAGCGACGGTCATGATGTGGACCCTTCCTGGACGATGATGATTTGCCTTACGTATGACGACTTTTCACGTTGCGGACAGGCGCGTCCAAGACCTGTCGTAAACCGGCCGATAAACGCCAGTTATCACGTGGTGCGCCGTCATCCCGCGTCGTTGGATGGGCATTTAGGGCCTGCTCAGGTCAGCGGCGAAGTCTCGCCGCTCCAGGTCGAAGGCCTCGTCGAGCCGCGCTCCGGCGGCCACGTTCAAGAACGCTCTTGCCGCAACCGAGCCGGAGCCGGCGTGGATCGCCATGGAGATCTGTGCCGTCGTCTCGGGCTCGACGAGGCGCACCGCTCTCGCCGCCCCGGTCAGCGGGATCGAGCGCAACCAGGTGTGCGGCACCACGCTCGCCCATGCACCGGTGGCGACGTGGGCGTAGAGCGACGCGACCGAATCCGTCTCGATCTGAGGTAGCGCGGCTGCGCCGTTCTCCGCGAACGCCTTGTCGATGAACTGGCGAAATCTCATGTGCGGCATCAGCAATGCGAGTGGTAGCTGGGCCGCTTCGTTCCACGTGATGGTGCGGGCACCGGGAACGATCTGGTCACCGGAGACGAGCAGCACGTACCGCTCGCGGTACAGCGGCACGACCTCCAGTCCCGACTGGTCGTCGGGGCCGAAGTGGGCGATGGCGGCGTCCAGCTCGAAGTCGCGCAGTTGGCGGAGCAATTCGGTCGACGACAGCCTGGAACAGATGGTCACCTTCGCGAGAGGGTGCAACGCGCAGAAGGCAGCGACGGGCAGCGCCGTCGTCGTCGACACCGTCGGTCCCGTGCCGAGGCGCAACGTCCCGGAGATGCCTGCCCGCATGGCAGCAGCCTCGGCCTTGAGACCGTCATGCTCGGCGAGCAGCCGCTTGGCCCATACGACGAGACGTTCACCCTCCAGCGTCAGACCCTCGAAGTTCTGTCCGCGGTAGATCAGCGTGACGTTCAGTTCGCGCTCCAGTTTGGCGATCGCCGTCGACAGCGCGGGCTGCGATACGTAACACGCCTCTGCTGCACGAGCGAAGTGTCGTTCCCTGGCGACGGCCACGAAGTACTCCAGCTGGCGTAGCAGCACGGGCACTCCTCCTCGTCGACGGATCGCTTCAAACCTGTGTGTATGCAGTATGCGTTATCCTGTACGCTAGCGCAATTACCGCAGCACAATCAACTGAATGACTGGATGAAGGAGCAGCGACGTGGCTGACAGCACCGGCACCATGAGCGAGGCGTGGCTGGCCCACGCGGTCGTGACCGAATCGGCAGAGGCCATCGTCGTGAGCGATCCGAACGGGATCATTCGCCTGTGGAACGCAGGGGCGGCGCGCATGTTCGGCTACTCCGCCGAGGAAGCCCTTGGGCGCGACCTCGACCTGATCATCCCGGAGAAGCTGCGAGCAAGGCACAACAAGGGCTACGAACAGACGATGGCGACCGGCTACACCAAGTATGGGGAATCGCTGTTGAGCGTGCCCGCCACCCACCGTGACGGGCATCGGCTTTCGATCGAGTTCAGCGTCGCCCTGCTGCGTGACGAGACTGGTCAGATCGTCGGGATCTCGGCGATCATCCGCGAGGTGACCGAGCGCCGCAACGCCGAGCGGGAGCTGCGTACCAAGCTCGCCGAGCTCGAGGCCCGTGTCGGGTCGGCCTGACCGACCCGACTGCCGAGCAACTTCATTCGATGCGCAGTACCCGCACCGAGTCGGTGTAGCCGGCCACGCCGCTGCGGCTCCCGGACACCACGACGACCACGTCGCCGGGATGGCAGGTGCCCATGGCCACCAGTGCCGCGCTGACTTCGGTCGCCATGGTCTCGGCCTTGGCGGCGGGCGCCACCACGGCGGACTCGATGCCCCACGAATAGGCCAGCCGCGCGCGCACGGACTCGTCGTGCACGAATGCCAGCAGCGGCAGCGGTGATCGCTGCTGCGCCAGGCGCAGCGCGGTGTTGCCCGTTCGGGTGAAGCAACACAGCGCCGCGGCGCCGAGTCGCCTGCCCACTTCGCACGCCGCCGCAGCGATCGCGTCGCCGAAGACCGCATCCTGGCCGTCTTCGCAGGCCACCCAATCCGGCGTGGCGCCGCTACTCACACCACTCTCGGCGGCCTCGACGATGCGCGCCATGGTCGCGACCGTGTGCGCCGGGTACTGCCCGACGCTGGTCTCGGCGGACAGCATCACTGCGTCCGCGCCGTCGAAGACGGCGTTGGCCACGTCGGAGACCTCGGCCCTGGTGGGACGTAGATCGGAGATCATCGAGTCGAGCATCTGCGTCGCGACGATGACGGGCTTGGCCGCTTCGCGGCACAGCCGGATGGCCCGCTTCTGCACCAGGGGTATCTGCTCGAGAGGCATCTCGACACCGAGGTCACCGCGCGCGACCATCAGGCCGTCGAAGGCTTCGACGATCGCAGGCAGGTCCGAAACCGCCTCCGGCTTCTCCAGTTTCGCGATGATGGGCACCCGCCGCCCGACCTCGTCCATGATCGCGTGGGCGAGCTTGACTTCCTCGGGAGAGCGGACGAAGGACATGGCGACCATGTCCACACCCAGCTCGAGGGCGAACTTCAGGTCCTCGATGTCCTTCTCCGACAAGGGCGGAACGCTCACGTCGATCCCTGGCAGGGATATGCCCTTGTGGTCGCTGACCGGACCGCCGTGCACGACCTCGCACGTGATGTCGTCGCCGCTGACGTCGAGCACCCGCAGGTCGACCTTGCCGTCGTCGACCAATAGCCGGTCGCCGGGCCTGACGTCGGTCGACAGCCCGCCGTAGGTCGTGGAGACCCGGTCGTGGTCACCGGGGCACTCGGCGGTGGTGATCACGATCTGCTCACCGTCCGCCCAGACCACAGGCCCCTCGGCGAACTCCCCCAGCCTGATCTTGGGTCCCTGGAGGTCTGCGAGCACGCCGACCGCGCGACCGCTGTCCGCGGCGATCTGGCGCACCAGGCCGTACACCACCGAATGCTCGGCGCGAGTGCCGTGGCTGAAGTTGAATCGCGCCACGTCCATTCCGGCGTCGACGAGTTCGGTAAGGCTTGGCGCAGTGCTGGTGGCGGGTCCGAGCGTGCAGACGATCTTGGCGCGACGGTTCACTGTGTTCTCCCTAGGTGGTCAGAGCCGGCTGGGTTTCCGCCTCGCGGATGCGAGCGGACTCCGACGAGCCAGGCGCGCTGGAGCGCGCGAGCAGGTCGGTGGCGGCGTAGACGGTGCGAAGCGCGGGGGCGGGGGCGCCGGTCAGGTCGGCCATCTCCACGACCGCAGCCACGATGGCGTCGAGTTCCAGCTGCTTGCCTGCTTCGAGGTCTTGCAGCATGGACGTCTTGTGATGGCCGACGTTCTCGGCTCCGCGCAGCCGCTTCTCGATCGAGATGTCCGGGGTGCAACCCACCCTGGCGGCGATGTCGAGCGTCTCCTCCATCAGCTGGATCACCAGTTGCCTGGTGAGCGGGTGCTGACAGATCTCGACCATCGTCGCCCGAGTGAGGGCGCTGAGCGGGTTGAACGCGACGTTGCCCATGAGCTTGATCCAGATGTCGCTGCGCAGGTCGGCCTCGACGGGTGCCTTCAACCCCCCGGCGATCATGGCCTCGCTCAACGCCTTACAGCGATCCGAGATCTCACCCGACGGCTCACCGATGGAGAAGCGCGTGCCCTCCAGGTGCCGAATCACTCCAGGGGCTTCGATGGTCGTGGCTGGGTACACCACGCAGCCGATGGCCCGCTCCGGTGACAGCACGGCAGTGGTGGCGCCGCCTGGGTCGACGGCCTCGATCCGACGCCCCTCGTACGGCCCGGCCAGCTGATGGAAGTACCACCACGGAATTCCGTTCTGCGCGGCCAACACTGCAGTGTCCGGGCCGAGCAGCGGTTCGACGAGGGGGCCGCAGGACGGGTAGCTGTGCGCTTTCAGGCCGAGAAAGACGTAGTCGACTGGCCCGATCTCGGACGGGTCGTCGGTGGCATTCGGATAGGCCACGAAGTCACCGCGGTCACTGAGCACCCGGACGCCGTTCTCGCGCATGGCATGTAGGTGTGCGTTCCTGGCAATGAGGTGCACGTCGGCACCGCCCCGCTGGAGCGCGGCGCCCCAGTAGGCGCCAATCGCCCCTGCTCCAACAACTGCAATCTTCACGGCAACCTCCCTTTGATCGCATACTGTATGCAACTATTCCGTCCGCTGTCTAGGTCCAGCGGACGATTGCGCGCGCCTACTGCTCCGCGGGCGTCGGTCCTGCGGACAGGGCACGGGGGTGCGGGTGGCGCGCGCCGTGTCCGCAGAATGGTCCGCCGCCAACGTGATTCGCGGCGCTACCGCAGCGCCAGCCGACGGTAACGCAAGCCTCCCCTCTTCCGCCTCCCCCATCCGGGGGGTTGCATACAATATGCGATCTACCTATTCTGAACCACGTCCCGGCATGGCGTGGCCGCCGGAGGCACCGACCAAAGCTGCCGAGAGCGTGCAAGTCGGCAACAGCCAGGAAGAGGAATATGACGCTCATCGGAGTGCCGCGGGAATCCGCGGAGGGTGAACGCCGCGTCGCGCTCGTCCCCAAGATCGTCGAGCGGCTGAGAGCCCTCGGTCTTGAGGTCGTCGTCGAAAGCGGGGCCGGAGACGGAGCGATGATCACCGACGAGGACTACGAGAAGGCGGGCGCCACCATCGGTGACCCCTGGCCCGCCGACGTCGTCGTGAAGGTCAATCCGCCGACCGCCGATGAAACCAGTCTGCTAAAGCCAGGTTCGGTACTCATCGGGTTCCTTGCTCCGCGCGCACAGCCGGAGGTCGTGGAGCGGCTGCGCCTCGCCAACGTCACTGCGTTTGCGGTGGAGGCGATTCCGCGGATCTCGCGGGCGCAGGTGATGGATGCGTTGTCCTCGCAGGCGAACGTCGCGGGCTACAAGTCGGTGTTGTTGGCCGCGTCGGAGTCCACCCGGTTCTTCCCGATGATGACCACCGCTGCGGGCACGGTGAAACCTTCCACCCTGTTGGTCCTTGGTGTCGGCGTGGCCGGTCTGCAAGCCCTTGCCACCGCGAAACGACTCGGCGCCAAACCCACCGGGTATGACGTGCGCCCGGAGGTGGCCGATCAGGTCCGCTCGGTCGGGGCCCAATGGCTCGACTTGGGCATTGATGCCGCCGGTGAGGGTGGCTACGCCCGGGAGTTGACCGACGACGAACGCGCCCAACAACAAAGCGCACTCGAACAAGCCATCACGAAGTTCGACGTGGTCATCACCACCGCGCTGGTCCCCGGCCGTCCCGCACCACGTCTGGTCACTGCTGCCGCAGTCGAAGGCATGAAGCCGGGCAGTGTGGTGATCGACCTTGCCGGCGAGACCGGTGGGAACTGTGAGCTCACCGAGCCCGGCCAGACGGTCGTCAAGCATGGAGTGACGATCGCGTCGCCGTTGAACCTGCCGGCCACGATGCCCGAGCACGCCAGTGAGTTGTACGCCAAGAACGTCACCGCG
>JAOPVF010000299.1 GCA_025963195.1 Mycobacterium sp.
GGCGTGGCCCGCAGCGTCAGCCGAGTGCCGCGGTTGAACTCCACCGAACCCAAACCCGTGTTGACGCGGTCGATCTGCTCGGCGATGCGCCGGGTCTCCTGCTCGGCGACGCGGTGCAGCGTGAGGATCGCATCCGGCGCCTGTTCGGTGACCAGCCGCATCATCCGGTCGTACGCCTCGGGCAGCTCGCGCTCGTCGATGTGACGGCACATCGCGACGTAGTCGTGGATCCGCTCGTCGAAGTCGTCCGAGTCGTTCGGGATCGCATCGGGGAACGACGTGTCGAAGGTGTTGAGGATGCGGGCCAGTTCGTCGTAGGAGCGACGCCGGCTCTCGCGCAGTTGTTCGCGTTCCTTCTTGATGGCGGTGAACAGCGCATCGCGGTGTGGTTCGGGGTCGAGCAGCTCGAGTGACACCGGAAGCGCAGCGGCGTAGCGGTGCAGCAGCTCCGACAGCGGCTCCGAGACGAACGCCGGCGACAGCCGCTCCTGCAGGTCCATCAGCCGGGTGCGACGTTCGTCGAGGGAGTCGCGTCGGGTCTGAATGGCACCCCGGCGGGTCATGAACTTCTGGATCTGCGACCAGCATTCGTCGGCACGCGCGTTGAGCGCCTCGAGGTCGGGGTTCTCGGCCATCAGCAACTCGTACTGCTCGCGCAACCGGTCGGCGTGCCCGTCGGCGGTCTCGGTGTCGATCTGGCTCCACTGCGGGTACTGCTCGCAGATCGCTTTGCACGTGGCGGCCCGGTCGCGCCACTGCTGGCGCTGCGCGGCGATGTCGTCGGCGGCGCGGCGGGCCTTCTGGTGAATCTCCTCGGCCGACGCGAGTTCGAGGGTCAGGGCGTTGATCTTCGCCGATACGTCGCCCTGGTACAGGTATTCGGACTGCTTGACGGGTCGCCGGTCGTCCTTGATGGCCAGCCGGTCCGAGTCCTTGTACAGCCCGGCGTCGGTGACGGCGCGGCGGAACCGGGAGAACACGTCGGGGGTGTCGACGCAGACGTGGTCGCCGGCTGCCGTTATGACGTCGACGGCCTCCGCGGCGCATGGATGCTTGGGGTCGACGGCGAACAGCTTGCCCGCCAACGTGTTCGATTCCGGATCGACGGGTTCGGCGCCGAGCAGCTTCGCGCGGACGTGGTGCAGTTGCAGCCGGCCGCGCATGTCGGTCTCGTTGACGAACCGCAGCACCTTCTCCCAGTGCTGATCGGGCACCAGCAGCCGCAAGCCCGCGCCGCGGAGCACCTTCTCCACCGCGAGCCGCCAGCGGGTCTGGTCGGGCTTGAGGTCCAGCAGTTCGGCGATGTAGGGGAGTTCGGCGACGTCGGCGCCCACCTCGGCGCAGATGTGGTCGCGCATCAACAGCGCGAACTCCGGCAGCGCCGATCCGACGTGCTCGACGCGCTTGAGCTCCTTGGCGGCCTCGTCGCGGGAGATGCGGGCAGACTTCTGCGCATACTCCGCGTCGGTGGATGCCTCGCGGTTGCGTTCGACCTTGGCGAGCAGCTCGGTCGCCTGGGTGAGCAGTTCCTCGCGCAGGTTCCAGAACTCGTCGGAGGTGCCCGGGATCTCGACGTCCTGGGCGGTCAGCAGCTCTTCGTAGGCGGCGCGACGACGCTCCACCTGCTCGGCCTCGGTCTCGGCGGAGGTCACCTGTGACTGCAGTGGGGCGATGTTCGCGCTGGTTCCGCTGATCTGCGCGTTGAGCGAATCCGCTTCGGCCTTCGCCAGATTCAGTGAACGGGTGACGTCCTCGTACTCGTTCTCGAGCTGATCGATGGTGCCGTCGAGCGTCGCGATCTGCTGGGGGCACTGAGCAAGGCGGACGTGGTCGGTGTACGCACGCACCATCGGCGCGTCGACCAGGTCGATGATGCCCAGGTCGGAGGATTCGGAGGCGTACCGGTGCTGGATCGCCTCGATGTCACCGAGGATCTTGCGCTTCTTCTGCGCGACGGCAAGCAGTTCACGGGCCTCGACCAGCGGGTCGATCTGTTTGAGCGCCTCGGGTAGCCGGGCCAGGCTGTCGGGTTCGTCGAGCATGAACTCGCGGACGAACTGCTCAAGTCCACCAACACTTTTCAGTGACTTTGCCTTGCCGAGGAGCTGCTGGGCGGCGTCGGAGGCGCGGATGCCGATGGTGGCGTATAGCTGCGCGAGGTACTGCGACTCGACCTTGGTGGAGAACCGCCAGTCTTCCTTGAACACGCCTGCGTCGAAGCGGCCGGAGGCCCAGCGGTTGCAGACCTCCTCGATGTCGAGGTCACCGTCGCCCAGGATGAACCGGCTCGAGGAGTCGTTGCGGGACTCGCCGGTCAACCACTTGAGCACGAGGCCGGTCACGGTACGACCGAAGTCGCTGGCGTAGGTGACCGCGACGGCCGACCACGCGCTGCCCTCGCCGCGCAGGTACATCACCCGGCTGGTGCCGCCGTCGCTGCGCTGGCCCCATGCGCCGCGGACGTACTTGTCGACGGTGCGGCGGCCCGCGTTGGAGCCGGCGGCGGTGTTGTCACCGGAGGCATTGAAGTTGCGCCGGTTGAATGGCAGGAAGCCAAGCGAAATCGCATCCAGCAGTGAGGATTTGCCGCTGCCGGAGGCACCGGCGATCAGCGCGCCGCCGCTGCTGAACGGGATGGAGTGGTAGCCGTCGAACACGCCCCAGTTGATGACCTGAAGCCGGGACAGATGAAATTGCTCAGTCATCGAGCTTGGTTTCTTCCTCGTCGGGAGCGCCGCCGTTCAGTAACTGTTCGAACTGCTGCTGAAGTTCGGTGATCACCGACGCGGTCATGATGGCGGTGATCACGGG
>JAOPVF010000338.1 GCA_025963195.1 Mycobacterium sp.
CGTCCGAGCTCGGCGACACGTGGTGGCGCATCCCCGTGCTCCTCGCGGTGGCGTTCGCCAACGGATGGGCCGAGGAGGTAATCGTGGTGGCGTTCCTCATGACGCGGTTACGCCAGCTCGGCATGTCACCGGTCAAGGTGCTGGTGATCTCTAGCCTGCTGCGCGCCGCCTACCACCTGTACCAGGGCTTCGGCGCGGGACTGGGGAACTTGGCGATGGGCCTGGTCTTCGGTTACGTGTGGCAGCGCACGGGCCGGCTATGGCCGCTGATCGTGGCCCACGGGCTGGTCGATGCCGTGGCGTTCGTCGGGTACGCGCTTGCCGCGGGTCACCTCACCTGGTTGCGCTGACGCGGAACTCCCGGCCCGTAGATTCTTGGTTGTGAACCAAAACCGGCCGCCAGGACCGGGGCCGGACCCGCGTCGGCCGATCCCACAACGGCCAATCCCACAACGGCCAATCCCACAACGGCCGATCCCGACGCGAGAACCCTCGCAGGCGATCCGTCGCGACCCCCGCTATCAACAGCCGCCACCACCGCCTGCCCAGCGTCGGCCCCCGCCGCCTCCGCTGCGCCAGCAGCCGGTCAACCGGCCTCCGGCACCGCGCCCTCCCGCGGCAGCCAAGCCAGGCCGCAAACGCCGCTGGGGCCGGATTCTGCTGCTCTACCCGTTCCTCGTCCTGCTGATCATCTCGGCGGCACTGGTCGGTACGGGGGTCTGGCTGGACGGGCACCTGCACCGTATCGCGGCGCTGCCCGACTATGCCGAGCGGCCGTCGGCCGGTCGTGGAACGACGTGGCTGCTGGTCGGCTCCGACAGCCGTCAGGGACTGACGCCCGAGCAGCAGGCCGAACTCGCCACCGGCGGCGACCTCGGCGACGGGCGGACCGACACGCTGATCGTGATTCACGTACCCGGCTTCGGATCGAGCGCCCCGACCACGATGGTGTCCATCCCGCGCGACTCCTACGTGCAGATCCCCGGGCACGGCGAGGACAAGATCAACGCCGCGTTCACCATCGGTGGCGCGCCACTGCTGGCGCAGACCGTCGAGCAGGCCACCGGCATGCGGTTGGACCACTACGCCGAGGTCGGGTTCGACGGTTTCGCCCAGATGGTCGACGCCGTCGGCGGTGTCACGATGTGCCCACCAGAACCCATCAACGACCCCCTGGCGGGCATCGACCTGCCCGCAGGTTGTCAGGAGCTCGACGGGCGCACCGCGTTGGGCTTCGTCCGCACCCGCGCCACACCCAGGGCCGACCTCGACCGGATGACCAATCAACGCGAGTTCATGTCGGCGTTGATGCATCGCGCCGCCAGCCCGGTGGTGCTGGCGAACCCGCTGCGCTGGTACCCGATGACACACGCCGCCTCCAGGTCGGTGACGGTCGACGACGGTGCGCACATCTGGGATCTGATCCGGCTCGCGTGGTCGCTGCACGGCGCCGTCACGACGACCACGGTGCCCATCGGCGAGTTCACGGGCAGTGACGCGGGCTCGGTGGTGGTGTGGAACGACGATGCCGCACACAGGTTGTTCGCCGCGTTGGCGTCCGACGAAGCGGTCCCACCAGACGTGCTCGAAGCCGGGAATCCATAGCCCAGGCTCGCCTTCGAGCGACGTCAGCAAACTTTATCCAGCCGCGCGCTTCCGCCGTTACCGGCGTCACAACACTTAGGTCAACCTTGCCTCAATTAGGCATACCTTTGATGACAAGGCCGTCTGACCTGCACTATCGTCGCTGCGATGACTGACGCAACGCCACTCGACACTAAATTTCATCAGCTTCTCCAAGACCAGATCCGCACCGAGTTCACCGCTGCGCAGCAATACATCGCGATCGCCGTTCACTTCGACGGCGCCGATCTCCCGCAACTGGCCAAGCACTTCTACGCGCAGGCCGTCGAAGAGCGCAACCACGCGATGATGATCGTGCAGTACCTCATCGACCGCGACGTCGACGTGGAGATCCCCGGCATCGATCCGGTGCGCAACACGTTCGTCTCACCGACCGAGGCGCTGCGCCTGGCACTGCAACAGGAGCGGGCGGTCACCGAGCAGATCAGCAGGCTTGCCGCCGTTGCCCGCGACGAGGCGGACTACCTCGGCGAGCAGTTCATGCAGTGGTTCCTCAAGGAGCAGGTCGAGGAGGTCGCCTTGATCACCACGCTGGTGCGGGTCAGTGAGCGCGCCGGCGCCGATCTGTTCCACCTCGAGGACTTCGTGGCCCGCGAGATCAGCACGGCCGGCGCCGATGCCACCGCGCCGAAGGCTGCCGGCGGCAGCCTTTAACCGTCCGGCTGACCCGCCTCGGTGAGCCCGTTCTGGAGCCAGTCCTTGGTCCGTCCCGGGTGGTTGGTCGCCACCCACGCGACGCCAACGTCCCTGCAGTACCGCACGTCCTCGTAGTGGTCGACGGTCCAGCAGTAAAGGGCGCGTCCGTGGGCGGCGGCCCGGTCGACGAGTTCTGGGTGCTCGCGGAGCGTCGCGATCGACGGTCCCACCGCGGTGGCGCCGACCGTGGTGGCCGCGCTGCCGCCCAGATATCGCGACGTCTCACCGAGCAGCACCGTCGGCAGCATCGGTGCGGCTCGGCGGATGCGCCACACGGCCGCGGCGGAGAAGGACATCACCACCGCCCGGGATAGGTCCGCTGACGCCGGCGCGGCGATGCCGTACCGGTGCAGCACGGCCAGCACCTTGCTCTCCACCAGCGCGCCGTAGCGCACCGGGTGCTTGGTCTCGATGAACATCTTCACCGGTCGGTTCCAGTCGAGCACCAGTGTGATGAGCTGATCGAGGGTGAGCAGTCCTGTGCCGCCGTGGCTGCCGTCCACCCGCGAACTCGCATGCCAGCCGCCATAATCCAGCTCGCGCAACTGGGCAAGGGTCATCTCGCTGACCAGTCCCGTGCCGTTCGACGTGCGGTCCACCTTGCGGTCGTGGACGCACACCAGATGGCCGTCGCGCGTCAGCCTGACGTCGCACTCCACGCCGTCGGCGCCTTCACTCAACGCGAGCTCGTACGCGGCAACGGTGTGTTCCGGCCGGTCCGCAGACGCTCCGCGGTGCGCAACCACGAACGGGTGGCCGCCGAGCGTGCCGTCGCCCGAGTTCATGAGGCTATGCTGCCGGTTCCCGCTGTTCGGCATCAACCGCAACCGGCACTTCGGTGTCCTTCGTGTCGTTCTTGGCTTCGGTCGGTTCTGACTCGTCGCGTGCGCGTGGCGACTCGTCGGCGACTATCACCCAACGCTTGACGTGCCGGTCGACGGGGGTGCGCTCGAACCCGAGCAACACCCGGTAGGCCAGCAACAGGGCGGCGAGGGCCACCAGGTAGGCCACGATGGTCGCCACGGTGTTGTCGGCGATGCCCTGCGCGTCGCTGGTGAAGCTAGTGGCGATCGAGAACACCGACACCAAGGTGCTGAAGATCCAGACCACCCACCAGGTCACGATGGTGGCGCGCAGACGGCTCAGGCGCCCCTCGGCGTCGGCCAACTCGATGAGGTAGACCGGCGCCCAGAACAAGTTGACCACCGGCACCAGACAACCGGCCAGCATCTCCCTGGACGAACGCGGATCCGTGGTATCCCGGTGCGCGAAGGCCCTCGCCCGTCGCGCGATCAGCCAGTTCGCCAGAACCACGACGCTCGCCACGACCGCGAACAGGACCAGCACACTGGCCGCGACGCCGACCCACGTCGCAATCCCTGCCACCCACGGGTTCAACAGCGTGCTGCGGTTGATCAGCAGCAGCGCGTACCGCGCGATGTGCACGACGGCGGCGAAGCCAAGGAGCGCCATCGTGGCCACCAGGGTGCCGCGCACCATTGCGACCGACGGGCCCGAGCGCACCTCGGCGGCATGAGCCGTGGCGGGGCCGTAGAACTGATCAGTAAGACCCCAGCGCGGGGCCACCGCGTAGCGCGGAGTCGGCCCCAGTGGGCGGCGGACGTGACGTGGTGGCGGTGCGGCGCCGGGCCGGACCGCGATCCAGCGGTAGCCCTGAGGCAGACGCGGGGGCGGCGTGCCTTGACCCGACTGCACTGCCGGTGCACTGGGCCGTTGTCCCCACCGCTGATCGGGCGCGTCAGCCGTCGGCGCCAGCAGAGTGCCCTGGCAGCGGGGGCACCAGTCCCGCCTGCGGTCGCGGACGTTCCACCGCGTTCCGCACCGCGAACAGACCTGAATCACGCGACCAGCCTACGGCCCTCAGACGGTGCCAACGCCGCCGTCGTCGGTGACGACGGGTCGCCCGACTCCGGCCCACGCCAGCATGCCGCCGTTGACGTTGATCGGCTCATATCCGTTGCGGGCCAGGTACTGCGCCACCCGCAGCGATCGACCTCCGGCGTGACACACCACGTACAGCGTCGCGTCGACGTCGATCTCGCCGATGCGAGCAGGCACGTCGCCCATCGGAATGTGCTGCGCACCGGCGGCATGACCGCGCTGCCACTCGTCGTCCTCACGGACGTCGAGGAGTACGACCGTCTCGTCGAACGTCACGGGCACGTCAGCTATCTCGGCTACGCCTACCTCGTCATCAGACACGGAAAGACCCCTTCACGCGAACCATGCTGGCACGCCGTCCTCGGCGATGCACCCGCGTCGCCGCAGCAAGCACCACAGCAATTTGATGGCTATGCACAGTTTCCACAGGTTCATCCACAGGCTGCCATCGGTGCGAATACGCCCTGAACCGCCGAATCTGTGTACTAGCTGAAATTGACTGGGGATAACCCTGGGCGCCCGCACGGCATCGATCAACAGGAGACGGACACCACGAGCGAACAAGATTGGACAGCTAACCATCGCGGCTTCCCCGGTGTACCCAGGCTGTGAACCGGCCAAACGCGCACATCGCAGGCGGCGCGACGCCCGATTTTCACGTGACCGTAGCAAGGGCTATGATCGGCGTCACAACCGATCCTTGTGACAAATTTCACTGGAGGCAACGTTGATCGTGCAGGTCAGGAGTTCGTGATGGCAGCACAGCCACTAGGCCCAGGGTCGGCCATGCCGCCCTCGGAGTGGAACTCCGCGCACATTTACACCCGCGGCCAGGGGATTGCGTGCGTGCGCGCCGGTGTGATCGCCCTGATCTTGCTTGGCGTGCTCGTACTGATCGTCTTGCTCTGAACTAAAACGATGACGGCCGGCCCGGGGCGTGTGCTCCCGGGCCGGCCGTCGTTGTGGTCGTAGTTGTCAGGCTGGCGGGTAGACGCCCATTCCCTTGGCCTTCTCGGTCTGCCAGAAGATGTCGGAAATCTCGTCGATCGTCTTCAGCAGCTTCTCGGCGACGGCGACGTCGGTCGACTTCTTGACTTCACCCGCTCCGTGCACGCCGTCCCAGAACAGCTGGTGCAGATTCGGGAACTGCTCGAAGTGGTCCTTGGCGAAGAAGTCGGCCCACAGCACCATCAGGTGATGCTTGACCTCCTCGGCGCGCTGCTCCTTGATGAGGATGGCGCGGGTCCGGAAGTGCTCGTCGTCGGAGTCGTTGTACTTCTGGAGCGTCTTGAGGCAGGAGAGCGCCTCGATCTTGGCCTGCGCGGGATCGTAGACACCGCAGTACAGATCGCAGTGGGCATGGGCGGGGGTGGCGTTTGAGAAGAGTCGATGCAGCATGGCCCTAACTTACCGTTCCTTACGAGTGAGCAGTAGTGAGTCCTGCTCGGGTGCGGCCCAAACGGTGTTGGCCGCGGGTGGCGAGTGTTTTCCGGTGGACCGGCCCGCATCGTGTGCGTGTCGGTGGGCCGGAACTGCCGTGCCTACCCACGTGGCCGGGTGGTGATCGGGCCTGGCCGGTGGCGTGCCCGCAGCGGTCCTCTGTCCGTTGCGGGTCCTGCCGGCCGCCGCCTGATCGCCAATCCGAGGCCACGTCGCCCGATCGCAGTCGCCGCGGCGTGATGCCGGGTGACCGGGTCGGAAGTCTGCTGATGTAATGGTTTGGCCCAGTGTTGAGCACCCCATCTGCTGGTGTAGGCCGGATCCACCCCGATCACCGCGATCTCCCGACGGTGCGCCATCGCCGTGAGGCGGGTGCGGAACTTCGCGGTCGGTATGCCGGCCACGTGCGGCGAAACCGTTTGCCCCGCGACCCACGGCCCATGGTCTCGCGGCCGGTGGCGCGGGCGTCGGCGAAGTCAAGGTTCTCGATCACCACCGCCGAACAGCGGTGATTGCCACCACCATCCCCAGTACCCGCCGGCGGGCACTCCCCGGGGGCGCAGCGCGCACCGCGACTCCAACACCTCTACGGCCCGCCGCAGATCACTAACATGGGCGCTCAGCCCCCGCCACGCCGCGTGCGATTCTCGATCCAATCGGCCCTGCCGCACCCGGCCAGCCAGCTCGCCCCGATACACCCCGCCCAGGAACGACCCGACCGCGGACACTGCCGCCGCTTCAGCCTCGCTCAGGTGAATCCGGGTTCGGATCCGCACCCCCGACGGCGGCCCGGCCACCACCGGGGCGCCGATCCGCCGCAACGGCACACGCTGACCCGTGCCCGCATCCCGGTAGCCAGCACCGACAACCCCACCGCACCACTCACGTCCGTGCGGTGTCAATCACCACCGCTCACTACTCAACGACGAGGTGCCTACCCTTTGAGCATGGGCCAAAACCATGGACCACGACGCTGGCCGTTGCGCCGTTTCGCGGTGGTCGAGGACTCGATGCGGCCTGCGTTGAACCCCGGGGACGGCCTCCTCGCACAACGCTTCGGCCGTCCCCGGCGCGGTCAGATTCGAGTGTTCCCCGACCCCACGTTCCCCTCGCGGTGGCTCGTCAAGCGGGTCGGTGAAGTGCGCGGTGCCACGTTCGAGGCACGATCCGACAATCCGCACGCACCCGGTGTCGTCGACTCGCGACAGTTCGGCTTCGTGCCTGCCGCGGGTTCGTACCGGGTGGTGTGGACTGTCCGAGCACGTAACGACTGACTCGCCGGTGCGTGTCCCGCTTGCCCGATACCGCCGCAGGCCGCATGCTGACAAAATCGACCCACAGCCGTGTCGGGCGCTAGTCGCACGAGCACGATTCGGAGGCGAGATGGACACAGGAGCCGGCGGTGCCGTCCAAGTCGCGCCCTTCCATTCGGGCGGATCGCTGAAGGGCTTCGTGGTTTCGGGCCGATGGCCCGATTCGACGAAGGAATGGGCGCAACTCCTCATGGTCGCGGTGCGGGTGGCGTCGCTGCCCGGATTACTGGCGACCACAACGATTTTCGGAGTACGAGAGGAACTGCCCGACGAACCTGCGCCGGGCACCGTCGGGCTGGTGCTCGCCGAGGGCACGGTCGTCGGTGAATCCGCCGTCCCGCCGGGCTATTTCGCGCAGCGGGTACCGCCCGCGCTGCTGATGCTGCATCCGCCGTCGGAGACCATGCCGTCACTGCCCGAATGCTCGGGAGCCGCGTCCGGTTGCGTACTGCTGCCAGGGATCCCGCACCTGGGCCTTGAGCATCGCGCGGCGTGGGTCGAGGCCGAGTTGGACGGCACGGTCACCTCGATGGTGAGCCGCGTCGGCGTCGACCCGATCAGTCATCCCGACACCGCCATCTTGGCGATGCTGCTTGCGGCATAAGGGTTTTCGAAGCTCGAGATTCGAAGTTCGAAACGAGGATTACGGGTACCCGAACTCGGGCGTGGATGTGGCGCAAGCGCTCTGGGGCCGCTATCGTCGGGTCATCAGCGAAGGGGAGTAGCCCCCAATCGTCGTGTCGACATACTGGCGTCAAGCCCGGCAGACGAACCGCATCGCGCGGTGGGCGAGACCTTCGGCGAAATGCCCAGACGTGCGGTGACCCCACGGCACGCCGGGCGAAACGTCGAAAGGTTTCGTCATGCTCACCGCCGCACTGGTCAGTCTCGGTGTCGTGTTCCTCGCCGAGCTTGGCGACAAGTCCCAACTGATGACCATGACCTACGCCCTGCGCCACCGTTGGTGGGTGGTGCTCTCCGGCGTGGCCATTGCGGCGTTCTTGGTGCACGGGCTGTCGGTGACCATCGGCCACTTCGTCGGCCTCACCCTGCCCGAGCGCCCGATCGCGTTCGTCGCGGCCATCGCATTCCTGCTCTTCGCGGCGTGGACGTGGCGCGACAGCCGCCGCGGCGGTGACGACGACGTCGCGGCGGTGCCTGAACCGCGATACGTGATCTTCGCGGTCATCTCGTCATTCGTGCTGGCCGAGCTCGGGGACAAGACCATGCTCGCCACCGTGGCGTTGGCTAGCGATCACAACTGGGCAGGCGTGTGGATAGGAGCAACCCTGGGGATGGTGCTCGCCGACGGCGTGGCCATCGTGGTGGGCAGGCTCCTGCACCGCAGGCTGCCCGAGCGCGTCCTGCACGGGGTCGCTGCGCTGCTGTTCCTGTTGTTCGGACTGTGGACGCTCTTCGACGGCGCTCTGCGCTGGCCCGTGGTGGCCGTGGCGTCCACCGCGGGGGTAGCCGCCGTCGCCGTGATCACTGCGGCGGTCCGGTTCGCCAGGAGCCGCCGGAGTGCCCCTGCTCGGGAATCGTCGCCGGAAATCGTCGCCTAGCCGCCTGGCTACTGCTCGTCGAGGGGCTCCCGGGTGTCCGCGGGTCATTCGCCCTGCGTAATGACGTGCGTGAAGTTCTGCTCGCAGCTACCCGCCGCTGACAACATTCGTTTCCTGAGCAAATGACGAACTCAGCACAGACTGCGGTGATGACCGGTTGCCGGGAGTGAACTATGAGCCTCCTGTGACGGGGGTTAAGTAGCTCTCGGGTTATGTAAATCAACCCTAGCGTTATTATTTGCCCGGCGATGTCGTGCGGTTACCGTGCACATTTTGCGGAGAACCCCTGCTAGACGGCGTGGCAGCGGGTACAGCGAACGGTTAGGCAAGAGTTTTCGGTGGTTTGCACTTGGCTGTCGGCATAACACTCGCTACGATGATCAGCAAATACGTTGCAAAGACGACCGCACATATCGCCAAGTGGAGGATTAACCGATGAGCATGACCTTCGCCGCCAGGCTCAACCGCCTGTTTGACACCGTCTACCCGCCAGGACGTGGTCCGCATACGTCGGCTGAAGTGATCGCTGCTCTCAAGGCAGAAGGCGTCACGATGTCGGCTCCCTACCTCTCACAGCTGCGCTCAGGCAACCGGACCAATCCGTCCGTCACCACGATGGCCGCACTTGCCAACTTCTTCCGGATCAAGCCCGCCTACTTCACCGATGACGAGTACTACGAGAAGCTCGACAAGGAACTGACCTGGCTGGCCAACATGCGTGACGAGGGCATCCGCCGTATTGCGGCGCGCACCGTCGGGCTGTCCCCCG
>JAOPVF010000398.1 GCA_025963195.1 Mycobacterium sp.
AACGGTGATCGCTGGGGTTCGCCGCGATACGGCGAGCCGTCATCCACGAGAAGAATTGGTGGTCGTCCTAGTGTCGGCGCAGAAACAGACGCTGCGATTGCTGGACGAGAGCGAGGATAACCCGCATCGGTGCGGGAAGCAAGAAACACCGTGATTCGCATGTGACTCGTGTCAACTTCGAATCGACACGCCAGATGTCCATCGGACACCCTCACCAACCAACATCTCGCTGACGATGAACCCGTTGGCGGCGCCGAACTCCAAGGCTTCGGCCGGCAGCTCCGACTCGGTAGTGAGCGCGATAACCGCAGGTCCCGCCCCAGAAAGCACCGCTGAAATGCCATAACGCCGCAGGATCGTGAGATATTCCGCCGAGGCTGGCATGGCGGCGGCGCGCTGCGGTTGGTGCAGCCGGTCGGCAGTGGCGGCCATGAGCAGATCGGGCCGTTCGGTCAGCGCAACCACGAGCAGCGCCGCGCGGCTGAGGTTGAACCGCGCGTCGACGTGGCTGACCGCTTCGGGAAGCAAGACCCTGGTCTCGGCCGTCGACGAGCGCATCTGCGGGATGGCGGGGAACAGGTGGATGTCGGGATGCAGCCGCAGCGGTGCCGCCGCGTAACGAGCCTGCGGGCCGTCGCCTTCGGTCCACGACACCACGGCGCCGCCGAGCACTGCGGCCGACGCGTTGTCCGGGTGGCCTTCGAACTCCGACGACAACTGCACCAGCTCGGCGATCGTCAGCGGCGTCGAATCGGTTTGCGCAACAAGGCCGTTGGCGACGGCGATGCCTCCGACCACGGCGGCTGCCGAGGAGCCGAGGCCACGTGAGTGCGGAATGTCGTTTCGGCAGAACACCTTCAGGCCCGCTGCGGCAACTCCCGCCGCGGCGAGCCCGCGCTCGATGGCGCGGACGACGAGGTGCGACGAGTCAAGCGGAACATGCCCCGCCCCCTCCCCCTCGACCTCGATGGCCAGGCCGGATTCGGTTGTCTGGACCTCGATTTCGTCGTACAGGCTGAGGGCGAGCCCGAGACTGTCGAATCCGGGACCGAGATTCGCACTCGAAGCAGCCACCACGGCGTTGGCCGCCAGGCCGGCGGGCAGAATCCGAGTCACCCTAATCCCTTGCTCCTCGCGTGCGCACGGCCCACTCCGCTACGCCAGTCCGAGCTTGGCGACCACCGCGACGGGGTCCACGGGAACGGCCTCGACGACGGGTATGCCCTTCAGCGCGGTGTCCGGGTCCTTGAGACCATTGCCCGTCACGGTGCAGACCACGGTGGAGCCCTTCTTCACCCAGCCGTCTTCGACCGACTTCAGCAGGCCCGCGATGCTGGCTGCCGACGCGGGCTCGACGAAGACCCCTTCGGAGCGTGCGACCAGGTGGTAGGCCGCCAGGATCTCCTCGTCGGTGGCGGCCACGAACCGGCCGCTCGACTGCTGCTGGGCCTCGACGGCCGACGTCCACGACGCGGGGGCACCAATCCGGATCGCCGTGGCGATGGTCTCGGGGTTCTTGACCGGCAAACCGGACACCAGGGGTGCCGCACCCGCGGCCTGAGTGCCGAGCATGCGCGGCAGTCGGTCGGAGAGGCCGTCGCGGTGGTATTCGGTGTAGCCCTTCCAGTACGCGGTGATGTTGCCCGCATTTCCGACGGGTAGGGCGTGCACGTCGGGCGCGATGCCGAGCGCGTCGACGATCTCGAACGCCGCGGTCTTCTGCCCTTCGATGCGGTACGGGTTGACCGAGTTCACCAGCGCGATGGTCGGGAAGTCCGCCGTCAGCTTGCGGGCCAGTTCCAGGCAGTCGTCGAAGTTGCCGTCGACCTGGATGATCTTGGCGCCGTGCATGACCGCTTGCGCGAGCTTGCCCATGGCGATCTTGCCCTGCGGGATGAGCACCGCGCAGGTGATCCCTGCCCGCGCGGCGTAGGCCGCTGCCGAGGCGGACGTGTTGCCCGTCGAGGCGCACAGCACGGCCTTCTGGCCGCGGGCCACCGACTCGGTGACCGCCATGGTCATGCCCCGGTCCTTGAAGGAGCCCGTGGGATTGAGTCCCTCGACCTTCAAATGCACCGTGCAACCGGTGAGTTCGCTGATCCGCTTGGCGGGGATCAGCGGCGTGCCGCCCTCGAACAGGGTGATCGGCGTCCAATGATCCTCGACCGGCAACCGGTCGCGGTAGGCGCCGATCAGGCCAGGCCACGGTTGGTGCACGGCGGTACGAGCGCTCATTCCGCGGTGCCTTCCAACCGAAGCACGCTGTTGATGCTCTGCACGACGTCGAGATCGGCAAGTGCGCCAACGGTGTCCGACAGTGCCGCGTCGGTGGCGAGGTGGGTCACCACGACGATGCGGGCACCGCAGCGCAGACCGCCGTCGTCGACCATGCC
Source organism: Mycobacterium sp. (assembly GCA_025963195.1). Lineage (GTDB taxonomy): Bacteria > Actinomycetota > Actinomycetes > Mycobacteriales > Mycobacteriaceae > Mycobacterium. The sequence goes on from JAOPVF010000398.1 coordinate 2,394, forward strand.
CTCCTGGCGCACCTCGGCGATGCTGACTTCGCGCTTGGCAAATTCGGCTGACACCGAGGACAACACACCGGGCCGGTCGGCAACACTCATGCTGACGTAGTACCGGGTGGGGATGAAACCGATCGATGCAATCGGCAGCTCGGCGTACTTCGACTCCCGCGGTCCGAGGCCACCCTGCACCCGGTTGCGCGCGGCCATGACCAGGTCGCCCATCACGGCCGACGCGGTGGGGGCGCCACCGGCGCCCTGGCCGTAGAACATCAGGCGACCGGCCGCCTCGGCTTCGACCACCACCGCGTTGAACGCACCGTTGACCGACGCCAGTGGATGCTCCAGCGGCACCAGCGCGGGGTACACCCTGGCCGAAACGCGCTGTTGTCCTTCGTCGTTGATGATTCGCTCGCAGATCGCCAGCAGCTTGATCGTGCAGCCGAGGGCTCGCGCGGACGCGAAGTCCGATGGACTGATCTTGGTGATGCCCTCGCGGTAGACGTCGTCGGCGGTCACCCGGGTGTGGAAGGCGATCGACGCCAGGATCGCCGCCTTGGCCGCGGCATCGTAGCCCTCGACGTCGGCGGTCGGATCGGCCTCCGCGTACCCCAGCGCGCTCGCGTCGGCGAGTGCGCTCTCGTAGTCGGCGCCCGTGCTGTCCATCGCCGAGAGGATGTAGTTGGTGGTGCCGTTGACGATTCCGGCCACCCGCAGCACCGAATCGCCCGCCAGTGACTGCGTCAGCGGACGAATCACCGGGATCGCACCCGCCACCGCGGCCTCGAAGTACAGGTCGACGTGGGCGCGCTCGGCGGCGGTGGCCAACTCGCCGGTGGACTGCGCCAGCAGGGCCTTGTTGGCGGTGACGACGGACTTGCCGTGCTCCAGCGCGGTCAGGATCGCCTTGCGGGAGGGCTCGACCGGGCCCATCAGCTCGACCACGATGTCGACGTCGTCGCGGGAGACGAGTTCCTCGACGTCGTTGGTCAGCAGGTCAATCGGTACGCCGCGGTCGGCGGCAACCCGGCGGACGCCGATGCCACGCAGTTCCAGCGGCGCGCCGATCCTGGCGGCCAGGTCGGCTGCGCTGTCGCCGATGATGCGGACGACCTCGCTACCGACGTTGCCCAGTCCCAATACCACTACGCCTACTGGCTTCTCGGCTGTGCTCATGCGCGATCCGCCTCCTCTACTCGCTTGCATCTCATTGAGTACCTACCTCCAAACTCAGCAGATCGTCCACCGTCTCGCGGCGGAGAATCAGTCGCGCCTTCCCATCCCGCACGGCGACCACCGCGGGGCGGCCGAGCAGGTTGTACCGGCTCGACATCGAATAGCAGTACGCGCCGGTGGCGGCGACGCCGATCAAGTCCCCCGGCGTGACGTCGTCGGACACCCATGTGTCGCGGACGACGATATCGCCGCTCTCGCAGTGCTTTCCGACGATGCGAGCCAGCGTCGGCGCGGCATCGCTCAACCGGGAGACCAACCGAGCGTCGTACTCTGCGCCGTACAGCGACGTCCTGATGTTGTCGCTCATCCCACCGTCCACGCTGACGTAGCGGCGGTGCCTGTCCGACGCGACGGCCACATCCTTGACGGTGCCGACCTCGTAGAGCGTAACGGTGCCGGGGCCGACGATGGCCCGGCCCGGCTCGACGACGAGCTTCGGCGCAGGCAGCCCGACCGCGGCCGACTCGTTGCGCACGATGGCGTCCAACTTGGCGGCCAGGTCGTCCATCGGCGGCGGATCGTCCTGCGGCAGATAGGAGATGCCGAGGCCGCCCCCGAGGTCGACGATGGAGATCTGCGCGGTCTTCTCGACGCCGGACTCGGCGACGATGTCGCGCAGCAGCCCGATCACCCGGTGCGCCGCCAGCTCGAATCCGGCGACGTCGAAGATCTGCGAGCCGATGTGGCTGTGCAGGCCGACGAGGCGGAGGTGGTCGGCGGCGAACACGCGTCGCACGGCGTCCATCGCGGCCCCATTGGCCAACGACAGCCCGAACTTCTGGTCCTCGTGGGCGGTCGAAATGAACTCGTGGGTGTGAGCCTCGACGCCGACGGTGACGCGGACCAGCACGTCCTGCACGATGCCTGCTTCACCGGCGATGGCGTCCAGTCTGTCGATCTCGGTCATTGAGTCGAGCACGACGTGTTCGACGCCGGCCTTCGCCGCCGCGATGAGCTCGGGGACCGACTTGTTGTTGCCGTGCAACGCAATCCGCTTCGCCGGGAATCCCGCGTGCAACGCCACGGCGAGCTCGCCTCCCGTGGCGACGTCGAGCGACAGCCCTTCCTGATCGACCCAGCGCGCGATCTCGGAGCACAAGAACGCCTTGGCGGCATAGCGCACGTGCTCGCCGCCGCCGAATGCCGCGGCGATGTCGCGGCAGCGGGACCGGAAGTCGTCCTCGTCGATCACGAACAGCGGCGTGCCGAACTCCTCGGCAAGCGCGGTCACCGGTACGTCCGCGATGGACACGGTGCCGTCGGGGCCGCGAACGGTGTTGCGCGGCCCGACGTTCGGCGCCAGCGTCATCATCTCCGCGACCGACTGGGGACGGGCCGGTACACCGGCGTGATGGATCTCCTCCGCATGCCGCGGACCGGCGGGATGCGCGTTCACATTCGCTCCGGGGCGCTGACGCCGAGGATCTGCAGACCGTTGGCGATGACCTGGCGGGTGGCTGAACACAGCGCGAGGCGCGCGGCGTGCAGGTCGCCCGGCGCCTCGTCGCCGAGCGGCAGCACCCGGCACGAGTCGTAGAACCGGTGATAGTCCCCGGCCAGGTCTTCGAGGTAGCGGCAGACGCGGTGCGGTTCACGAAGGGAGGCGGCGGTTTTGAGGATCCGCGGGAATTCGCCGAGAGTGCGCATCAGGGTGCCCTCCCGATCGTGGGTGAGCAGTTCCAGATGTGAGGTGTCTGCGGTGATGCCGAGTTCGGCGGCGCTGCGCGCCAAGGCCGACAGCCGGGCATGCGCGTATTGCACGTAGTAGACCGGGTTTTCGGCCGACGCACTGGACCACAGCTGCAGGTCGATGTCGATCGGCGAGTCGACCGAACTGCGGATGAGGACATACCGTGCGGCGTCGACGCCGATGGCGTCCACCAGGTCGTCGAGCGTGATGACGGTGCCCGCCCGCTTGCTCATCCGGACCGGTTGGCCGTCGCGGACGAGGTTGACCATCTGGCCGATGAGCACCTCGACGGTGGCCGGGTCGTCGCCGAGTGCCGCGGCCGCCGCCTTGAGTCGGGCGATGTAGCCGTGATGGTCGGCACCCAGCATGTAGATGCACAGGTCGAAGCCGCGCTGCCGCTTGTCGAGGTAGTACGCGAGGTCGGCCGCGATGTAGGCCGGCTGACCGTTGCTCTTGATGACGGGACGGTCCTTGTCGTCGCCGAACTCGG
>JAOPVF010000412.1 GCA_025963195.1 Mycobacterium sp.
GCCACTCTGCGACGTCGAGTCTGCTGTCGCGGCGCGACGTCGTCGTGGTGGCGTCGGTGTCCTGCATCTACGGCCTCGGCACGCCGCAGTCCTACCTGGACCGGTCGGTTGAGCTCAAGGTCGGCGACGAGGTGCCGCGCGGCGGGCTGCTGAGGCTGCTGGTCGACGTGCAGTACAACCGCAACGACATGGCGTTCACCAGGGGATCCTTCCGCGTACGTGGCGACACGGTCGAGATCATCCCGTCCTACGAGGAGCTCGCCGTGCGCATCGAGTACTTCGGCGACGAGATCGAGGCGCTGTACTACATGCATCCGCTGACCGGTGACGTCATCCGGCAGGTCGACTCGCTGCGGGTCTTCCCCGCCACGCACTACGTGGCCGGTCCCGAGAGGATGGGGCACGCGATCTCGTCGATCGAGCAGGAGCTGGAGGAGCGGCTGACCGAGCTCGAGGGGCAGGGAAAGCTGCTCGAGGCGCAGCGGCTGCGCATGCGCACCAACTACGACGTCGAGATGATGAAGCAGGTCGGGTTCTGCTCGGGCATCGAGAACTACTCGCGGCACATCGACGGCCGAGCGGCAGGGACGGCGCCGGCCACGCTGCTGGACTACTTCCCCGAGGACTTCCTGCTCGTCATCGACGAGTCCCACGTGACGGTGCCCCAGATCGGCGGCATGTACGAGGGCGACATGTCGCGCAAGCGCAATCTGGTGGACTTCGGCTTCCGGTTGCCGTCTGCGGTCGACAACCGGCCGCTGACCTGGGAGGAGTTCGCCGATCGGATCGGTCAGACCGTGTATCTGTCCGCCACGCCGGGCTCCTTCGAGTTGAGTCAGGCCAGCGGCGAGTTCGTCGAGCAGGTGATCCGGCCCACCGGGCTGGTCGATCCGAAGGTGGTGGTCAAGCCCACCAAGGGCCAGATCGACGACCTGATCGGGGAGATCCGCAAGCGCACCGAGGTCAACGAGCGCGTTCTGGTCACCACCCTGACCAAGAAGATGGCCGAGGACCTCACCGACTACCTCCTGGAGACCGGCATCCGGGTGCGCTACCTGCATTCCGAGGTGGACACATTGCGCCGGGTCGAGCTGCTGCGGCAGTTGCGGCTGGGGGAGTACGACGTGTTGGTGGGCATCAACCTGTTGCGCGAGGGTCTCGACCTGCCCGAGGTGTCGCTGGTGTCGATTCTCGACGCCGACAAGGAAGGCTTCCTGCGCTCGTCGCGCAGCCTGATCCAGACCATCGGCCGTGCGGCACGCAACGTGTCCGGCGAGGTGCACATGTACGCCGACCGGATGACCGACTCGATGAAGCAGGCCATCGACGAGACCGACCGTCGTCGAGCCAAGCAGGTGGCCTACAACGAGGCGCACGGCGTCGATCCGCAGCCGCTGCGGAAGAAGATCGCCGACATCCTCGATCAGGTCTACAGCGAGGCCGACGACACCGAGGCGACCATCGAGGTCGGCGGTTCGGGTCGCAACGCCTCGCGCGGCAGGCGGGCGCAGGGTGAGCCCGGTCGGGCGATCAGCGCCGGGGTGTTCGAGGGCCGCGACACCAAGGCCATGCCGCGCGCCGAGCTCGCCGACCTGATCAAGGACCTCACCGCACAGATGATGACGGCGGCGCGCGATTTGCAGTTCGAGCTGGCGGCCCGATTCCGCGACGAGATCGCCGATCTGAAGAAGGAACTCCGCGGCATGGATGCCGCAGGGCTCAAGTAGGTCCAATGGGTCGAACTTGACCTCAACCGCCGTTGAGCTCATACGGTGATGCGCGTGACTCAGACTGATGCGGTGCCGACTGCGGGCTGGCGGGATCTGCTTGGCCCGAAGTATCTAGGTGCCTGCACCGTGCTGGCGGGCGGCGTCGCGCTGTATGCCACCAACGAGTTCCTCACCGTCAGTCTGCTGCCGAGCGCCGTCGCCGAGATCGGCGGACAGCGACTCTATGCCTGGGTGACGACCGTCTATCTGGTCGCCTCGGTGGTCGCGGCCACCACGGTGAGCGCGACGCTCGCCCGGCTGGGACCGCGGTGGTCATACCTGTTGGGGCTTGGCGTGTTCGGGGCAGGCAGCGCGCTGGCCACGTTCGCGCCGACCATGGAGATGCTGCTTGTCGGCCGCACCGTGCAAGGCGCGGGAGGTGGCGTCCTGGCGGGGCTTGGCTATGCCGTGATCAACTCCGCTCTGCCGCAATCGTTGTGGACCAAGGCATCGGCCCTCGTGTCGGCGATGTGGGGCGTCGGTACCATCGTCGGTCCTGCAGCCGGCGGCTTGTTCGCCCAATTCGGTTCGTGGCGTTGGGCGTTCGGTGCTCTCGTCATCCTGACGGCGGCCATGGCGGTTCTGGTGCCGTTCGCCCTGCCGGGACGTCGACCCGGCGCCGAGCCGCCACCGCCGAGCCGAATCCCGGTCTGGTCATTGCTTCTGCTCGGCACCGCGGCGCTGGCGATCAGCGTGGCGGGCATCCTCCGCAACCTCGCGTTCACCGCGGGCCTGCTGATCGCCGGTGTTGCCCTGGTACTGGTCTTCCTGGTGGTGGACCGCCGGACGTCGGCTTCGGTGTTGCCGCCCACCGCGTTTCGGCCGGGACCGCTGAAGTGGATCTACGTGACGCTCGGGTTGATGATGGCTGCCACGATGGTCGACATGTACGTCCCGCTGTTCGGTCAGCGCCTGGCACATCTGGTGCCGGTGGCGGCGGGATTCCTCGGAGCGGCCGTTGCGGTCGGGTGGACGGTCGGCGAGATCGTCAGTGCGTCGGCGACGAAGGCGCAGGTGATCGTGCGGACGGTGGCGGTGGCGCCGGTGGTGATGGCCATCGGGATGGGGGTGGCTGCGGTGAGTCAGTTCGACGACGCATCCCTTGGTGTCGTGGCCGTGTGGGCAGCGACTCTGATGATCACCGGGATCGGCATCGGCATGGCCTGGCCACATCTCTCGGCGTGGGCGATGGGCTGCGTCGACGACCCCGCCGAGGGCGGCACGGCTGCCGCGGCGATCAACACCGTCCAGCTGATCTGTGGCGCCTTCGGCGCGGGGTTGGCCGGCGTCGTGTTCAACCTGACCGATCGTGGTGACGCGTCGGCGGCGCGGTGGTTGTTCGCCGTGTTCGCGGGGCTCGCGGTGCTCGGCACGTTCGCATCCGTCCGCGCCACCCGCGCTCAGGCGTGATCAGCCCGCCGATGCGGTCGGTCCGGTCCCGACCCGAGGGTGTTCGACTGCGTCGGTATGCGCCTCATCGTCGGTCGACCACCTGGGTTACACGCTTTAGTCGGGATCTTCGTCGAATTGACGGATCGAGGTGATGCCGTCGATCCCTGCGAGTACGACGGGCGCATTGAGAATTCCCCTGCCCGACAAGGTGAGCAGCACACCGGACTGACCTGGTGCGGCGCCCAGCGGCTCGCCGGGCGGATCGGCCGCCAGCTCGGCGAGGATCCATTGCCGACGTTCGCATGCCTGCAGTAGCGCCGTCATCACGCCGCGTCCCTCGGCGTAGGTCACGTGCAATCTGACCGAACCGCTCAGTCTTGACGCCAGGCGTCGGGCGATCGGCATGAAGCCCAGCACGATGAGAAAGTGCATGGCGGTGACCGTGCAGGCGAGCAGTACCAGCCCCGACCCGGCGGCCATGCCGATCGCCGCCGATTCCCACACCGACGCCGCCGTCGTGAGACCGTGCACCGAGCCGCGTCGGAAGATGATGATGCCCGCACCGAGAAAGCCGATGCCCGTGACGATCTGGGCAGCGACGCGGGACGGGTCGACGATTACCAGGCCGGGGACCAACACGTCGGCGAACCCGTACTTGCTGACCAACAGGATCAAGGCCGAGGCCGTGCCGACGATTGTCTGGGTGCGCAGGCCCGCGCTCTTGCCCTGGATCTCGCGCTCGATCCCGATGAGCGCGGTCAGCCCGAAGGCTACGAACAATTCGATGATCTGGCGGGTGCCCTGACCGGGGCCGCCGAAGAACGCCGGATCGGCGAGCCACTGATGCATGGATAAGAAGTTATCGCGAACATCGCGTCGTGCGATGACTGTTCGGCGTCCAGCGAGTCAACACATGGGAGAACAGTTTTCGAGAGGAGAGTCCAATGACCGCATTCCCGGACGTCGCCACCCGTGAGGACTGGCTGGTCGAGCGCCGCCGACTGCTGGCGCGCGAGCGGGAAGTCACCCATCTGCGCGACGCCGTCAACGCGCAACGCCGCAGGCTGCCGATGGTGAAGGTGGAGAAGGACTACGCGTTCGACGGCCCCGACGGTGAGGTGCGCCTGCTCGATCTGTTCGAGGGTCGGCCGCAGCTCTACGTCCACCACTTCATGTGGATCGACGACGGCGACCGCGGGTGCCCCAGTTGCACCGCCTCCGCCGATCTGACGTTCACCGAAGGGGACCGGGCGCTGCTCAACGCCAGGGGAGTCACGTTGGCGTGCGTGTCCCGCGCGCCGTACGCCAGCATCGCCCGGTACCGAGACGAGCACGGCTGGACGTTTCCGTGGTACTCGTCGCGCGACGGGGACTTCACCTACGACTTCCACGCCACGCTCGATCCGGCCCGTGCGCCGGTCGAGTACAACTACAAGACACTCGACGAACTGCGTGCCGACGGCTGGACCGACGACGATCTCCGGGGTGACATGCCCGGGGCCAGCGTCTTCCTCCGGCGCGGCGACGAGGTGTTCCACACCTACTCGGCGTACTCCCGCGGGCTGGACCACTCCGCCGTCGGGTATCCGTTCCTGGACCTCACCCCCTACGGCAGGCAGGAGAGCTGGGAGGACTCCCCGGAAGGATGGCCACGCGACGGAGTTGCCGCCGGAGTTCCGCTGCAGTAGCGATCACGCGGAGTGAAAACCTGGCCGGCCACTGACCCGACTGGCAGAGTCATTGCCAACGCGGGTGTGGCTGAATGGCTAGGCACCGGCCTGCAAAGCCGTTTACACGGGTTCGATTCCCGTCACTCGCTCCAAATCGCTTCAGGTAGAGCTGCTATCGAGCTGCGCTAGCGGCCTTGACGCTGCTCTTGACCGTCGACGTGCCGCCAGACCGGGACGCTGTTCGCGGTCGAGGTCATCGGCCCACAGCCCGCACTTCGGCGAGGCTGAGTACCCCGAAGTTGCGCAACGCCAGGAGTTCGGCGTCACTGGCCGCCTGCACGTCGCCGAGGCAGCGGTAGCCCCCGCGAACCAGCGCGCCGGCGGTCCGGGGGGTGAACTGCTCGAAGTCGGGTGGGATCGGGGGCAACTCTTGACCTTCACTCATGGATCTATTCCATCAAACTCTGTCAGTCATCAATATTTATTTGCGACAACTTTCGACACACTGGTGAGCTGGACGATCCCAGCAGGGATCTGCGGCGGCGGAGGCGGTGCGAACGGAGGTCCCGGGAACGTCGGCAACGGCGCTCCCGGGAGTTCTGCTTCAGTAACGATTCAAACCGTTGCCTGGGAACCTCTTTCACGGTGGGGTCGCGGCGCCTGCAGATGTGTTCAGGTCAACGGCGCGAACGCCTCGGCCAGCGCGCGATAGGCGTCCAGTCGTTCAGGACCCTTGGCGAGGCCGAAGTCCGGGACGATGACCTCGTCCACCCCCTCGTCGCGCCAGACCGCTGCCGCCTCGGCAATACGCGCGGGTGTTCCGTATACGGTTGGCTGGGGCGAACTCTCGGCAATCGACTTTGCCTTCGACTCGGCCTCGGGCGAATCGGTGACGATGACGACGGCCTGCGTCGAACGCCACACCGTGGCCGGATCGCGCCCCTCCTTCTCGCATGCTGCGTCGAGGGTGGCCGCCGTCTTGCCGAATTCGCCAGGCGCCGACCACTGATTCCACTGCTGCGCGTAGCGCGCAACCAGCCGCAGCATCCGTGGACCGGACGCGCCGACCAACAGCGGTAGGGGGGACTGCACGGGCTTCGGCTCGCACACGGCGTCGGTCACCCGGTAGTACCGGCCCTCGACGGTCGTCGTCGGCGCGCTGAGCAGCCCGGTGATCACGGCCAGCCCCTCGGCGAAGCGATCGACCCGCTCGCGCGGCGGCCCGAGCTCCAAGCCGTACTGCTCGTGCTCGTTGATCTGCCAGCCCGCGCCGATCCCCAGAGTGAGCCTGCCGGCGCTGACGTGATCGACGGTGGCCGCCCAGTTGGCCAGGACCGCGGGATGACGGTAGGTCATCGACAGGACCAGGTTGGCCAACCGGATCCGGGACGTTGCGCCGGCCAACGCGGCAAGTGCCGCGGTTCCCTCCAGCGCGTAGTGCGGGCCGTCGCCGTTCGCCATGAAGTGGTCGGCGACGTAGGCGGTGTGCCAGAAGCCTTCGTCGGCGTACCGCGTCAATTCGAGGACATCGTTCCAGGGCTGGGCGTGAGAGGCCCATACGGAGAATCGCACGCCGCCAGTGTAGGGATGCGCTCTGGCAGTA
>JAOPVF010000465.1 GCA_025963195.1 Mycobacterium sp.
ACAGCTTGTTCAGTCAGTTCGGCGGGTTTGCCCTCCCGGTGATCGGCCCGCTGGTGGCCAATACGCCGTTGTTGACGACGCTGGTGTCGTTGATCCCGCCGCTGGCCGACCCGCCGCCACTGCTGCGGGGTGTGGTGACCGCAGGCATCATGCTGCTCGGCATCCAGCGCGTGGCGCAGTACATGGCGGTCGCCACCACCGATCCCACGACGGGCGCGCGCATCCAGCCCAACGTGCTGAAGAACCCCACCCGCAACGCGGAGTTCCTCGCCACGCAGCTGCAGAGTGCCGGGTACTTCCAGCTGGCCGACGATCAGGCGCTGGTGCTCACGATCGATCCGGGCGACGCGACCTACTTCGTGGTTCCGGTGACCAACGACTGGACCATCACCGACAACTACTGGGACCAGCAGACCAGTCTGAACAACGTGCAGGCCAAGGCGATTGACGGCGTGTACACGATCGTCATCTCGCCGACCGACCCCGGCGTCGCGAACTGGGTCTCCACCGGGGGATTGAACCAGGGCACCATCTCGATCCGGTTCCAGGACCTACCTCGGGACCCGACGCACCTGCCGACGGTCCAGTCGCAGGTCGTGCCGCTCACCCAACTCGCCAGCGTCCTGCCTGCGAACACGATCTACGTCACTCCGGCGGAACGCGCCGCCCAACTCGCTGCGCGCAAGGCCGGTTTCGACAACCGCTTCGCGCCCTACCCGCAGTGATGGCCGGCCGATCGCCGTTGACGTCATAGGATCGGCTGCGTGGCAGCACCGGTGCAGCAGTACCTGGACCGGATTCGCGCCGAGCATGCCGAGGTGAACGACGGCGCCCTGGCAAGCTACATCCCCGAACTGACGCGGGTCGACCCGAACGATTTCGGCCTGTAGTTGTCGTCTGCCGACGGATACGTCTACGAATCCGGCGATGCTGCCGCCGAATTCACGATCCAGTCCATCTCCAAGGCATTCACCTATGCACTGGCGCTCGACCGGATCGGCCAGGACGCCGTGGGCGCCAGGATCGGCGTCGAACCCTCCGGCAAGGCCTTCAACGAGATCAGCGTCGACAAGACCACCCAGACGCCGAAGAAGCACGCCGGACGAGCGCTTCGCCCTGATCCAGGACTTCTACTCCGCATTCGCCGGCCGGCGTCTCGAGCTGGACGCCGAGGTGTACGCGTCCGAGAAGGCCTCCGGTAGCCGCAACCGGGCCATCGCGTACATGTTGCAGAGCTTCGGCGTGCCCGACGACGACCCGAACGACGTGCTCGACGTGTACTTTCGGCAGTGCTCGTTCAACGTGACGGCCACCGGCCTGGCGCGAATGGCGGCCACGCTCGCGCGCGGCGGCGTCAACCCGATGACGGGGCGTCGGGTCACCAACGCCGCCGTGGTGAGACGCACGCTGTCGGTGATGGTGACGCGCGGCATGTACGACGCCGCGGGTGACTGGGTGAGCGCTGTCGGCATGCCTGCCAAGAGCGGGGTCGGCGGTGGCATCGTCGCGGTGCTTCCCGGCCAACTCGGGATCGGGGTCTACTCGCCGCTGCTCGACGGCAAGGGCAACAGCGTGCGGGGAGTCCGGGTGTGCCGCAGCATGTCCGAGCAATTGGGGCTGCACTTTCTCAACGTGGCACGGGACTCGCGGGCGTCGCTGCGCGCCGTGTACGAACCGTGCGACAACGTCCGCGTCTACGAGACGCAGGGCGACCTGTTGTTCTGCGGCGCGGAGCAGATGGTTCGCACGATGGACCGCGAGCGCAAGGCCTTCGACGTCGCCATCCTCGACGTGTCCAGGGTCGAGATCGATGACGCGGCCCGCGCACTGCTGTCGGGCATGAGCGCTGCGCTGCGCACCCAGGGGAAGGACGGCTACCTCGTCGACCCGAACGGCATCGTGTTGAGTTCCGCACCGGAGCTCGAAGCGGTCCGCTACCGCACCGTCGACGACGCGGTCACGGCCGCCAGGGTCGCCGTGCGCGGTGGCGTCTCCGGCTGATCCGAGCCGAGCCGTGTCAGAGCGGGGTGGCCAGCCGGGTCGGCTCGTCGTGACCGCGCAGCGTCACCGTATCGCCCAAAGTCCAATGGGCACTTTCGGTCTCACTGGCTCGCCGCACCGTCTCCGCCGAGGCGACCAGATGGCCGTCGATCGTCTTGGAGAGCTCGCACAGGCGGGCCGCCTCGTTGACGGGCGCACCGATCACGGTGTACTCGAAGCGTTCCTTGGCGCCGACGTTGCCGGCGACCGCCTCGCCAGAGGCGATACCGATGCCCGCCTCGCATGCGGGGGCTTCGTCGCGGATCCGACAGGCGATCGCGCGGCCCGCGGAGAGCGCCTCGCCCTCGGGGTCCTCGAGGTGATTCGGTGCACCGAACACTGCCAGCGCGGCATCGCCCTCGAACTTGTTGACGAAGCCGTGGTGGCGGTCGACCTCGTCGACGATCACCGCGAAGAAGCGATTCAGTAGGTCGACCACCTCGGTCGCCGGACGGCCGGTGACCAACTGCGTGGAGCCGATGATGTCGACGAAGATGACCGCCACGTGGCGTTCCTCGCCGCCGAGTCTGGGGCGCTGTAGCTCCGCCGCGGCCGCGACGTCGCGTCCGACGTGGCGGCCGAACAGGTCGCGAAGCCGTTCGCGTTGCTTCAAGCCATCCACCATCGCGTTGAAGCCCCGCTGCAGCTCGCCGAGTTCGGTGCCGTCGAACACGACGACGTTGCAATCCAGGTTGCCCTGCTCGACGTGCTTGAGTGCGGCGCGGACCACGCGTACCGGGGTTGCGGTCAGCCACGACAGCAGCCACATCAGGACGAACCCGAAGACGAGCGCCAGCACCGCGATGATCATGACGGCGACGGCGAATTGGGTCTCGGTCAGGTTCTGCAGCGAGAGCGCGAAGACCCCGGTGACGAGGATGCCGATCATCGGAACCCCGGAGCCGAGCAGCCACACCGTCATGGTGCGGCCCATGATGCCTGCGGTGAGCCGACGGGGCGGTGGCCCTGCCTCAAGCGCCTGGGCGGCGACCGGGCGCAGCGCGAACTCGGTCGTGAGATAGCAGGCCGTGGCCACGATGACACCAGCAAAACCGATGGCGAACAGGAATCGCGGGATGAAGACGGTGTTGACCAGCCCGTAGAGGATCGTCGTCAGGGCGGTTCCGATTCCCCACAGAACGAGGTGCGCCTTCGCGACGCGCCAGGGCGCCCGGAAGGTGTTGAGTTGGTCCTCGTGGGTGGGTGGCCGCTCCTCGATCGACCACCTCAGCGCGTTGACCGTCCGCCCAGTGATCCAGAAGATGCCAAGCGCCAGTGCCGTCAGAACGTAGGCCGGAGTCGCTGCGAAGGTGATCCACCACGGAGCGTCGGTGAAGATGCTCGGGACGGGAAATGCGACGGTGACGAGCAGCAGCGCCGCCGCGATTCCGAGCACGTTCCAGAACAGGATGAACACGGTCATGATCACCTGAATGCGGATCCGCCGGCGCCGCTGGCTCTCCGAGGACTTGCCAAGCAGCCAGGACCCGTACTCGGGTGTCTCGGGCAGGCGACCGCTCTGCCGGGTGACCTTCTCCAGAACCCCGCCCAGCCGGTGCGCGACACTCTTGTTGGTGGCCATCGTGGCCCGAGCCTAATTTGCCGGACCCGGCACCTAAGGTAGTTCGGGTGCGTCTCGTGATCGCCCAGTGCACCGTCGATTACGTCGGTCGCCTCACCGCCCACCTCCCGACGGCCCGACGGCTGCTTCTCTTCAAGGCCGACGGCTCAGTCAGCGTGCATGCCGACGACCGGGCCTACAAGCCGTTGAACTGGATGAGCCCGCCATGCTGGGTCACCGAGGAGGACGGTGGAGGAACGCTGGTCTGGGTGGTGGAGAACAAGGCGGGGGAGCAACTACGCATCACCGTGGAGGACGTCGAGCACGACTCCAGTCACGAGCTGGGCGTGGACCCCGGTCTGGTCAAGGACGGGGTTGAGGCGCACCTGCAGGCATTGCTCGCCGAACACGTCGAACTGCTGGGCGTCGGCTACACGCTGGTCCGTCGTGAATACATGACCGCCATCGGCCCGGTGGACCTGATGTGTCGCGACGAGTTGGGGCAGTCCGTGGCCGTCGAGATCAAGCGCCGCGGCGAGATCGACGGCGTCGAGCAACTCACCCGCTACCTGGATCTGCTCAACCGGGACACCGTGCTGGCGCCGGTGAGTGGGGTGTTCGCGGCGCAACAGATCAAGCCGCAAGCGCGGACGTTGGCCGTCGATCGCGGAATACGTTGTGTGACTTTGGATTACGATCTGATGCGAGGCATGGACAGTAGCGAGTTCAGGCTGTTCTGACGGCCTAGGATGGAGGCATGGCCAGTCGCCGCGTCCCGCCCCGCAGGCACCGCTCTCTGCCGCCGCTCCCAGTGCAGCGCCGCGTTGAGTTGGGGCCCGACGGGTATGACTACGAGGTCAAGCCGGTCGCCGCGGCGCGGGCGACGAAGACTTACCGCTGTCCTGGGTGTGACCACGAAATCAGGCCGAGCACGGCACACGTAGTGGTGTGGAGGGCCGAGCTTGGGGAGGCCGCGCTCGAGGATCGCCGACACTGGCACACGCCGTGCTGGGCGAAGCGGACCGATCGCGGTCCGACGAGGCAGTGGTCCTGAGAAATCGTTTCTGCTAATGCGTCTCTGAGGCCGGCTCGACCAACTCGACCAGCACTCCACCCGCATCCTTGGGGTGGATGAAGTTGATCCGCGAGTTTGCCGTGCCGCGACGAGGTGCGTCGTACAGCAACCGCACGCCCTGGTCGCGAAGCCGCTCCGACAGCGCGTCGAGATCGCTAACTCGGTAAGCGAGCTGCTGAATCCCAGGACCGCGCTTGTCGATGAACTTGGCGATGGTCGAGGTTTCGTCGAGGGCGGCCATCAGCTGAACCTGAGCGCTGCCCTTCGGTGCACCGCGGACGGCAAGCATGGCCTCGCGAATACCCTGGTCCTCGTTGACCTCTTCGTGCAGAACTATCATGCCGAGGAAGTCGTGATACCACTTGATCGCGACATCGAGGTCGGGTACTGCGATGCCGACGTGGTCGACACCGGTCACCAGTGCACTGGCAAGCACTGGACGTGCATCAACCTGCTCGGCCGTCATAACGTAACGGTAACCTTTACTAGAACGTTTTCGGAATGTGTGATGGGCCACACGGTCTGTCCAGAAGCCTTTGGAGGCAATAAATGACGACGTCGGTGATTGTTGCCGGAGCTCGTACTCCCGTCGGCAAGCTGATGGGCTCGCTGAAGGACTTTTCCGGCAGCGACCTGGGCGCCATCGCGATCGCTGGCGCGCTCGAGAAGGCCGGCCTTGCGGCTTCCCTTATCGAGTACGTGATCATGGGCCAGGTGCTGACCGCGGGCGCGGGGCAGATGCCCGCCCGCCAGGCCGCGGTGTCGGCAGGTATCGGTTGGGACGTGCCCGCGCTGACCATCAACAAGATGTGCCTGTCCGGCATCGACGCCATCGCGCTCGCCGATCAGCTGATCCGTGCAGGCGAGTTCGACGTGGTGGTCGCAGGCGGCCAGGAGTCGATGACCAAGGCCCCGCACCTGCTGATGGACAGCCGTTCGGGATACAAGTACGGCGACGTCACGGTGCTCGATCACATGGCCTACGACGGCCTGCACGACGTTTTCACCGACCAGCCGATGGGCGCGCTCACCGAGCAGCGCAACGACGTCGACCAGTTCACCAGGCTCCAGCAGGACGAGTTCGCTGCGCAGTCGCACCAGCGGGCCGCTGCGGCTTGGAAGGACGGCGTCTACGCCGATGAGGTTGTGCCGGTGACGATCCCGCAGCGCAAGGGCGACCCCATCGAGTTCACCGAGGACGAGGGCATTCGCGCCAACACCACCGCCGAGTCCCTCGGCGGGCTCAAGCCGGCCTTCCGCAAGGACGGCACCATCACCGCAGGCTCGGCCTCGCAGATCTCTGACGGCGCGGCGGCCGTCGTCGTGATGAACAAGGCCAAGGCCGAGGAGCTCGGACTTAGCTGGCTCGTCGAGATCGGCGCACACGGTGTGGTCGCGGGCCCGGACTCGACACTGCAGAGCCAGCCGGCGAACGCCATCAAGAAGGCGATCGCCAAGGAAGGCATCTCGATCGATCAGCTTGACGTCGTCGAGATCAACGAGGCGTTCTCGGCCGTCGCACTGGCGTCGACCAAGGAACTGGGTCTTGATCCGGCCAAGGTGAACGTCGACGGCGGCGCCATCGCGATCGGCCATCCAATCGGCATGTCGGGTGCACGCATCACCCTGCATGCCGCCCTTGAGCTGGCACGCAAGGGGTCCGGGTACGCCGTGGCGGCGCTCTGCGGCGCAGGTGGCCAGGGCGATGCGTTGATTCTTCGGCGCCCCTGACGACAACTCCGCGGAAAACGACACTGCGTAGTAGCTGGCGCCGATTTCGGGCACAATGGCGCCATGACAAGCACTTTTTCTGGTCGAAACGTTGCCGGGTGGTTCCGGCTGGTCGCGTTGACCGAGGCGATCACCTGGGTCGGACTGCTGGTCGGGATGTACTTCAAGTACCTGGGCAGCCCGCGCACGGAGATCGGCGTGAAGGTGTTCGGCATGGCGCACGGTCTGGTGTTCATCGCCTTCGTGGTCGTCGCCCTGTTGGTCGGAATGGCCTACAAGTGGACGGTCTCGACGTGGTTGCTGGCTTTGCTGGCGAGCATCGTGCCGCTGGCCAGTGTGATCTTCCTCATATGGGTGGATCGCACCGGCCGGGTGGGTGCAGGAACGGTGGCAGCACCGGCCCCGTCGGCGTCCGGCACGACGTGACAGACTTGAGGTCGTGACGCGTCCACGACCTTCCATGGCCGGCGGCTTGGCCGGCGCGGTCGATCTGTCGGCCCTCAAGCAGCCCCCGCCCAGCGCAGGCGCCGCACCCGCAGGCGGTGCGCCCGGCGGCGTGGAGATCACCGAAGCGAACATCGAAGCCGAGGTAATCCTCCGGTCCAGCCAGCTTCCCGTCGTCGTGCTGCTGTGGTCGCCGCGCAGCGAGGCCAGTGCCCAACTGGGGCAGCTCCTTTCCGGACTGGCAGACGCGGACGGCGGCAAGTGGGCGCTGGCGACGGTCAACGTCGACGTCGTCCCGCGGGTCGGGCAGATGTTCGGTGTTCAGGCCATCCCGACCGTGGTCGCCCTCGCCGGTGGTCAGCCGTTGTCGAGCTTCCAGGGCGCGCAGCCGCCCGAGCAGTTGCGGCGGTGGATCGACTCGCTGCTCGATGCGACCGTGGGCAAGCTCGAAGGCGGAGCGGAGGACGCCGAGGAGGTCGACCCCGAGCTCGAGCAGGCACGTGACCATCTCGACGGCGGAGACTTCGACGCCGCCCTAGCGGCGTATCAGGCGATCCTCGACGCCAAGCCCAACCATGCCGAGGCCAAGGGCGCCGTGCGCCAGATCGCCTTCCTGCAGCGCGCGACCGCCCAGCGCCCCGACGCCGTGGCTGCTGCCGATGCCGCACCCGACGACATCGACGCCGCCCTCGCCGCCGCGGACGTGGAGATCTTGCAGCAGGACGTCATTGCGGCGTTCGAGCGGTTGATCGCCTTGGTGAAGCGCACCGCGGGCGACGAGCGCACAGCCGTGCGGACGCGGCTGATCGAATTGTTCGACCTGTTCGACCCCGCCGATCCACAGGTCATCGCGGGCCGAAGGAATCTGGCCAACGCGCTGTACTAGTTCAGATTGTGCTCAGGGTCGTGAATTCGCGAACTTCACAGCCCCCACTGCAATTTCGACGCGAACCTTCGGTGGTGAGGCCCGATCAGGCGGGCTCGAACCAGAGCGCGGCCATCGGGGGCAGCACCATCACCGCGGACGCCGGCCTGCCGTGCCACGGCTCGTCGCGGGCCTCGACGGCGCCGTAATTGCCTACGCCCGCACCGTTGTAGACCGTCGCATCGGTATTGAGCACCTCGCGCCACGTGCCGGTGTGCGGCAAACCGAGTTGGTAGCGGGTGTGCTCGGAGCCGGAGAAGTTGAACACGCAGGCGAGCACCGAGCCGTCGTCGCCGTACCGCAGGAAGCTCAGCACGTTGTTTGCGGAGTCGTTGGCGTCGATCCACGAGTAACCCTCGTGGCTGCTGTCGCGTGACCACAGCGCCCGCCGGCTGCGATAGATGCCGTTCATGTCGGACACCATCCGCTGAATTCCGGTCGAGAAGCTCTCCTCGCCGAGCTGGAACCAGTCGAGACCCCGCTGCTCGGACCATTCGGCACGCTGGCCGAACTCCTGGCCCATGAACAGCAGCTGCTTGCCCGGGTGGGCCCACTGATAGGCCAGCAACCCTCGCAGCCCGGCCGCCTTGACGTGGTCATTGCCCGGCATCCGGCCCCACAGCGTGCCCTTGCCGTGCAC
>JAOPVF010000546.1 GCA_025963195.1 Mycobacterium sp.
CCCGGCCCAGCAGGTCAGCTTCTCCGGTCGGGCAAACCGACCGATGTCACCGATCTCGGCGATGAAGATCGCGGCGAAGGTCGGTCCGATCCCGCTGATCTGCTGGATCACCCGATACCCGCGGTGCCCGGTGAACCGGTTGGCGATCATCGCCCGGAACAGCTCAATTTCCCCGTCGTAGGCATCGATCAGCTCGAGAAGAGAAAGGAGTCGCTGGCGGTACACCAAATCCAGCGGCGCGGTGCGCAACCACGCCATGCCAGCCTGCCCGAAGACATCCGAGACCTCTGGCAGCAAACCTTGTTTGGCCAGCACCCCATGCACTTGGGCTTTAAGCCCGGCCCGCAGCGCGACCAGCTTGGCCCGATGCCGCACCAACTCCCGCAACTCCCGCTCGCCTGGGCTGGCGATGTAGGCCTCGGGCAAGCGACCCATCCGCAGCAGATCACACAGATCAGCGGCATCCCGCACGTCGTTTTTGACCCTGCGGTAGGCGAAACCTTTCACCCCCAGCGGATGCGCCAAATGCACCCGAGCACCCCCGGCCTGCAACGCATCCACCGCCCAATACCAGCCATAGGTGGCTTCGAGCACCACCTCGGGATCCGGCCCGGCCTTGGCCAGTTCCAACCCCAACGCCACTGGATCGTTGTCAATGCGAACCCAGCCCAGCTGCTCGCCTTCTGGGGTCATCCGCACGATCACACTGCGCCGCCGGTGCAGATCAATCCCCACGTACTGCCGACCGTCGTAGTCTGTGCTCACAGGGGCCTCCTTCGTCGTCGAAGTGAGCACCCCGAGACTGCCTCGGGACATTACGGTGAGCGAGGCCCCGCCCGCCGCTTCATCGCATCAAGCGGCCCTTTGACAAGGTTGTAACGCTACTCGAAGCTCCGCACGGACGGAGACGTAAGAATCTCCGATGCGCGGCGAACGTCCTCTCCGCCGATGAGCGGAAGTGTCAAGGAGCCGCGCGAGACGTCGTTTGGCGACGCGGCCATCCACGTGTGTGGGCGGCGGCGTCTTCCATCGAGTTCGCGTGGTGCGCACTCGATCAGCGAGCGTTGTACTCGTCGTCGGTGACGGCTCACCCCAGGCGGCCTCGGGTCGTTCGTCGCCGGGGACGGCTTCGGTGATGGAGAGGTGGGTCATGAAGCGGTCGGGGTGCGGCGCCGTGCCAGTGCCGCTCTTCGGCGGGTGTGGAGATGACGTCACCGGCGCGGATATCCTCGATGTGACCGTCGCGGGATTGGACGAGGCCGTTGCCTTCGGCGACGTAGAGGGTCTGCCCGACGGCGTGGGAATGCCAGGCGGTGCGGGGGGACGGGAGTGAACCGGACCGTGCTGATACGTACACGCGAGGGTTCCTCGCCACGGCGATGCTGTCGTGTAGACGCCGTCTGACCGCCGCCGGCTTCGTCTGGGCATTCGTCGCTGCCGTGCACTCACCCGGAACCAACGCCCTCTATACCGCCGCCGCGAGCACGGCGACCGACAGCCGCCGCGCTGCGCAACCTATTCAACCGGTTCAACCGGTTCAACCGGTTCAACCGGCTCAACGGGCTCAATGGGCTCAATGGGCTCAATAAGCTCATCGGCTGCATATACCACTGCTTGCAAACCGGCCAGGCATGCGACTAAATCAAGGCGTTCTCAACACAGGCCGCAGCGCCGAATCCGCCGCTTGACAGTTAGCAAGATCGGAGGTCTGCTGATGACCGGATGCCGGAGCGCGTCATCTGACGACGAGGGAACGGCGTCCCAGTTGCGTGGGCGCTCCACCACTCTTGATAGGTAGCGCCTTAAGCGGCGACTGCAGTGGCGATGACAGCCTTAACCAAGGCTGCCGTTGGTATCCACACGCTCGGAGTCCTCGCTGTGCCCGAGCCGGCGAGGGTGAGACTTTGAGCGTAGTTGTCGAGGTTTGCGTCACCGGCGTCGGGGAGGCTCGCAGCGAGGGCGTCGTTCACTTGCTGCCCGCAACGGCGGGTCCAGAGGGAAAGAGGTCGAGCTGAGCGGCGACCTCGTTCACCGCGCGGGCCTCACCTAGAAGTTCGTCTATCTGGCTAATTGGGAGGGTCCAGCCGAATAGCGATGCCACGTGCTTGAGCAGCTCCAGTATGGCGATGACGGCTGCGGTGGAGACCATGTCTGTCAGTGATCCGGGCGGCTCTAGGGCCACCTGGAAGTCCGCGTGCTCGGCGTCGATCCTCTGCATGTGGAGGGCGGTTGTTACATAGGTGCCGTTGGTCGGCCCCAGCCGCGAACTTCATTTCTACCCCGAGGCTGGCGTAGATGGAGGCCATCTCGGGTGCTGCCAGCTCGTCCGGGATGGTGAGGCCCTGAAGCTGGACAGCACCCAGGATTCCCCGTCGGCGGGTCTCTATCAGGTCAGCGTCGGCGTCGAGGGCTTCGAGCGCATCGAGGACACCGCGCACCGCGATGCCGAGGCCCGGGCCAGCAGGGTCGGTCATCTGCTCGAAGCGGGCAGCGAGGATTACCAGCCCGCGCAGCGCAGGCAGTGCCTCAACTGGCTGGCGAGCACCGACCAGCACTCGAATGCTCTGGAAGGACGCCACCGCCTGGCCGAACATGTTAAAGGCGAACACCGAGGCCATCGTGTGCCCCTTGTCGGCTCCACTGGCCGCCGCAGCGTCGACCAGCCGCATGACCGATCCGAGCAGGCGTTGCGACGGGGACGGCGGTGTGTACTCGATCGTCACCTCCTCATCGCTCAGCTGGACCGGTGCCTCCCCGTTCTCAAGACGTCCGTGCACCTCCAGTCGCTCCAGGCGGAAGCCGACGTTCGGGTGTGTTCGGACCGTCATCCTCTCCTTCGGCTTCATCCGGAAGGTCGAGCCCTCACGAACTACGGACTCGTAGCCTGAGCTCCACTCGAGCCTGGGGTACAGCTCCTCCTCCATGGCCGGGTCCTCGACGGCTCCGATCAGCCGGCCACGGACAACTTTGTGCATCGACTGCACATCCTTGGGCTTGATCTCATTCAACTCGTCCGCGACCTCCTGACTCACACCGAGCAGATCGACAATGGTCCGACGGACATAGCGAAACGTCTTGTCGGCGGACTTGAGAGCGTGCGCGGCCACCTTGTCCAGTTCCCAGATGCCGTGTTCGAGCCCGTCGCTGGCATCCTTCGCGGCCTTGTAAGTCTCGATGTCACCGGCAAAGATGATCGTCTCCCGTGCCCGAGCACCCAGGAGGTCCTTCCACCGCGGCAGCTTCGGGTCGTCTGTCACAAACCCGTACTCGCGCGCGAGGTCTCCTTCCGAGATGCCCCGTGCAGCCACCGTCTTGCGGAGGACCGCCTTGGTCAAGTTCTCGGCGGCGATCCAGAGGTGGTTCAGCGCGAGCCACTCCCCACCGACGTACCACTCCCGCAGCGCCAGCTCGTACTGGCGCAAAGCTCGGCCGACCCGAGGGCTGTCGGTTGCGAGGGTGACGAACGCCGTACAAGCCGCTTCCATGAGATGACGCCGGATGATGCGTCCGGCCGACACCGTTCCCCGTTCGTCGGGGATAAACGTCTCGAGGAACTCCCGGTCCGCGCAGGACGGGGTGGAATCGTAGGCCAGGTGTAGTTCCAATGCGCCCACCCGGACGTTCGCCACGAAGCCGGCCATCGTGGCGATGGGACGGGCGATGACCGAAAACTTGGCCGCAGCCTCGTCCAACGAGCCCGCGTGTCCGCGAACCTCGATGATGAGCTCTCGGGGCAGCTCCTTGCCGCCCTCGTCAACCCATCGGGTGAACGTGCGCACTCGAACCCCCTGGAGATCTAGGTTCGGCACGTCCAAGACCAGCTCGCAGCCCTCCTCGGGCAGGAACCTGGCTGCCGATCGCGCCCGAAGGACGACGACGTACTCAGCCCGATTTGTCGTCGCGCTCGACGCAGACTGCGTGCTCACCGAGTCACCTTAAGACGGGCCTGACAGACGGCGGGCACGACGCACGCCGCGACGGGTCAGCCAAGGTGGCTGCCCGCCGTCAACCACGCTGTATCCATGAACGCCCGCACCGCTGACAGCGCGTTGATGCCGCCGCAAACTGCGCCCTGGTTGCTAGGCGGATCTCCGGTGAGGCGATCACCAGAATCGTCACCCCGCCGGAGGCACGCATGTTGTTGGTCAGGCCTCGGGTGGGATCCCTTGGTTAGTTGAGGTAGTCGCGGAGCGCCTCGGAGCGGGAGGGGTGGCGCAACTTGACCATCGTCTTGTTCTCGATCTGTCGGATCCGTTCCCGGGTGACCCGTAGACGAGGCTGACCTGGTCCAGGGTGTGTGGCTGACCGTCGGTGAGGCCAAAGTGCAGCTGATTAATGCCGGCCTCGCGCTCGGACAGTGTGGCGAGCGCGGACTGGAGCTGGTCTTGCAGCAGCGTGAAGGCGAGCGTGTCCACCGCAACCGCCGCTTCGGAATCTTCGATGAAGTCGCCGAGCCGGGAGTCACCCTCATTGCCGATGGTCTGGTCCAGGGAAAGGGGTTCCCGGGCGTAATGCTGGATCTCCAACACCTTGTCCGGGCTGATGTGCATCTGCGTGGCCAGCGCCTCGGGAGTGGGCTCGCGGCCAAGGTCCTGGAGCAGCGTGCGGTGGATGCGGCGCAGTGTGTTGATCACCTCGATCATGGGCACCGGGATCCGGATGGTGCGGGCCTGGTCGCCCATCGCTCGGCTGATGGCTTGCCGGATCCACCAGATGGCGTAGGTGGAGAACTTAAATCCCGCGGCGTCGTCGAACTGACGCCGAGGGCCAGTTGGTCGCCAAGCGACGCATCAGCGATGATGTTGCGGGTTTCGCCATGCTGTCGGAGTTACTGGCTGAGGCCGGGACAGCAAGGACACCCCGATCCCGGTGGCCATCGAGACCCCACGCGGTCTGCTCGTGGCGGCGCTGCGCGCGACCGGCCGGCGGGTCTACACCATCAACCCGATGGCCGTAGCCCGCTACCGCGAGCGCTGGACGGTCGCGCGGTCCAAGAGCGACCACGCCGACGCGGTGGTGCTGGCGAACATCCTGCGCACCGACGCTCACGCCCACCGTCCGCT
>JAOPVF010000566.1 GCA_025963195.1 Mycobacterium sp.
GATGAACCCGAAGTGCGATATCGACGTGTACGCGATGAGGCGCATGACGTCGGTCTGGCCGATCGCCACGATCGCGCCGTAGACGATGCCGATCACCGCGAGCGTGATGATCAACGGCCGGAACGTCATCGATGCATCGGGGAACAGTTGTAGACAGTAGCGCAGCATGCCGAACGTGCCGACCTTGTCGACGACGGCCATCATCAACACCGCCGTCGCAGGGGTGGACTCCACGGCGGCATCCGGTAGCCAGCGGTGGAACGGCCATAGCGGGGCCTTGACCGCGAACGCGAACATGAAACCCAGGAACAGCGCGTTGAGCACCGCGGGATCGATGCCGAGCTGACCGTTCGCCACCGCGGCCACGATCGCCCTGAAGTCGAACGTGCCCGCGTTGAACGCGGCACTGTTGGCGGTCGCGACGTACAGTCCGATCACGGCAGCCAGCATGATGAGCCCGCCGAACAGGTTGTACAGCAGGAACTTCACCGCCGCCTTGCTGCGGTTCTCGCCGCCGAAGCCACCGATCAGGAAGTACAACGGGATCAGCATGGCTTCGAAGAACACGTAAAACAGCAGCACGTCGAGCGCGACCAGCGAGATCAGCACCATGCCTTCGACGGCGAGCGTCAGCGCCAGGTAGGTGTGCGTGGAACGCGGTTGGTCGCCGCCGTCGTTCCAGCCCGCGATGATCAGGATCGGTACCAGTACGGCCGTCAGCACCAGCAGGGCCAGGGCGATGCCGTCGATTCCGAGGATGTACCCGGTGCCGAACGACGGGATCCACTGGCGGTCCTCGACGAACTGGTACTGCGCTCCGGCGGGATCGAATTCGACCGCGAGCCCCACCGTGATGGCGAGCACGGCCACCGAGATGCCAAGGGCGACGTACTTCGCGAGGTGTCGCGCGGCTGCGGGTAGCAGGATCACCAGTGCCGCCCCTGCCATCGGGACGGCCCACAGCACGGTCAACCACGGCACGCCGTTCACCAGACCCTCGCAACCAGGACCGCCGCGATCAACAGCGCGGCACCGCCGAGCATCGAAAGGGCGTAGGAGCGGGCGAACCCGGTCTGCAACTGCCGCAACCGTTCCGACGCGTCCCTGATCAGCGCGGCCAGCCCACGCGATGCCCCGTCCACGGCGTCGTCGTCGATCTCGACGAGACCGGCGGTGAGTAGCTGGCCCGGCTGCATCAGGACGTCCTCGTTGAAGGCGTCGCCGTAGAGGTCGTTGCGGGCTGCCACGGTGAGCGGGGACCCTTCGGGCGCGGTCTCGGGTATCGGGCGCGTCGCGTACATCCTGTAGGCGATACCGACGCCGATGGCGACCACGGCCAGCGTGATGGTCGTCATGACCCACCCCGGCACCGAGTGTTCGACCTCGTGTGCGCCCACGACCGGTTCGAGCCAGTGCTCGAGGGTGCCGCCGATGGCGAACAGGCCACCGGCGCCTACCGATCCGACCGCCAGCACGATCATCGGCCACGTCATGGACTTCGGCGACTCGTGTGGATGCGGCTCTGTCATTTCTCCCGTTGCTTCGCTCACCCGGGCGGCCCAGCGCTTCTCGCCGAAGAACGTCATCAGCATCACCCGCGTCATGTAGAAGGCGGTGATGCCTGCGCCAAGAAGGGCCGCACCGCCGAGCAGGAGGCCACGGACTCCGCCTGCGGCGAAGGCGGTTTCGATGATCGCGTCCTTCGAGAAGAATCCCGCGAACGGTGGCACGCCGATGATCGCGAGGTAGCCGAGCCCGAACGTCACGAAGGTGATCGGCATGTAGGTGCGCAGCCCGCCGTACCGGCGCATGTCGGTTTCGTCGTTCATGCCGTGCATCACCGAACCGGCGCCGAGGAATAGTCCGGCCTTGAAGAACCCGTGGGTGAGCAGGTGCATGATCGCGATGGCGTAGCCCGCCGGCCCCAGTCCGGCGGCAAGCACCATGTACCCGATCTGCGACATCGTGGACGCGGCGAGGGCCTTCTTGATGTCGTCCTTCGCACAGCCGATCACCGCGCCGAACAACAAGGTGACCGCGCCAACGACGACCACGCCGACCCGAGCATCGGGGGCCAGGTCGTACACCGGCCCCGAACGCACGATCAAGTAGACGCCCGCGGTGACCATGGTGGCCGCATGGATCAGCGCCGACACCGGGGTGGGGCCCTCCATCGCGTCGCCGAGCCAGGACTGCAGTGGCACCTGCGCGGACTTGCCGCACGCGGCGAGCAGCAGCAGCAGACCGATCGCGGTGAGCGTTCCGGACGTCATCTCGTCGGCGGCATCGAACACGCCCGCGTAGGAGACGGTGCCCACATTCGCGAACATCACCATCAAGGCGATCGCAAGGCCGATGTCACCGACCCGGTTGACCACGAAGGCCTTCTTCGCCGCCGTCGCGGCCGACGGCTTGTGCGACCAGAAGCCGATCAGCAGGTAGGACGCCAGGCCGACGCCTTCCCAGCCGACGTAGAGGCCGAGGTAGTTGTCGGCAAGCACCAGAAGCAACATTGCCGAGACGAACAGGTTCAGGTAGCCGAAAAATCTTCTGCGGTCGGGATCCTCGGCCATGTAGCCGATCGAGTACAGGTGGATCAGCGAGCCGACACCGGTGATCAACAGCACGAAGCACACCGAAAGTTGATCCAGTTGCAGACCGAAGTCGACCTGCAGGCCCGCCACCGGTACCCAGGAGAACAGCCGTTCGTGAATGGTCCTGTCGTCGGCGGTTCGGTTGAGCAGGTCGACGAACAGCACCAGCCCGACGACGAAGGACGCCAGCACGGTCGCGCACCCAAGCAGGTGACCCCACGCATCGGTGGCCCGGCCGCCGAGCAACAAGACCGCCGCGCCCGCCAACGGCAGCAGGATGAGCAGCCACACCGGAATCGTGCCCATCAGTGCTTCAGCAGGCTCGCGGCGTCGACCGACGCCGACCGCCTGGCTCGGAAGATGGTCATGATGATGGCGAGGCCGACCACCACCTCGCACGCGGCGACGACCATGGTGAAGAACGCCACCACCTGACCGTCGAGGTGGCCGTGCATGCGGGAGAATGCGACGAACGCCAGGTTGGCGGCGTTGAGCATCAGCTCGACGCACATGAACATCACGATGGCGTTGCGCCGCAACAGCACTCCGGCGGCGCCGATGGTGAACAGCGCAGCCGACAGGTAGAGGTAGTTGTCGGGACTCATCGCGCTCCGTTCTCCCCGTTCGAAGCCGACATGCTTCGGTGCGGCAGGATCGCGCTCACCGAGTCGTTGGCGTCGGAGCCGTCGGGAAGCCGGGCTGCCATGTCGACGGCGTTGTGCCTGGCGTAGACGCCGGGGCTGGGTCTCGGCGTCGGATGCCCGCCTGGGGCGAACCGCTCGATCGCGAGTTCCCGCTGGGTCTTTCGGCGATCGAAGCGCTCCCGGTGGGCCAGCAGCATCGCGCCGACGGCAGCGGTGATCAGTAGCGCGCTGGTCAGCTCGAACGCCCACAGGTAACGGGTGAAGATCAGTGCCGCCAGGCCTTGCACGTTGCCGCCGCTGTTCGCCTCGGTCAGTCCGGAGAAGCCTGCGACCGACACGTTGCCGATGCCACCGATGAGCAGGATGCCGAAGGCGCCACCCGCAACGCAAGCTGCGATGCGCTGTCCGCGAATGGTTTCCACCAGGGAGTCTGCCGAGTCCACCCCGATCAGCATCAGGACGAACAGGAACAGCATCATCACCGCGCCGGTGTAGACGACCACCTGCACGATGCCGAGGAACAGCGCATCCTGCGCGATGTAGAGCATGGCGAGGATGATCATCACGACTGCCAGGAAGATCGCGGAGTAGACCGCCTTGGGTGCGGCCACCACGGCGAGCGCCCCGAGAACGGCGAGCACGGCGAGCACCCAGAACGTCACCTCTTCCATCGTCGAGGTCCGGTAGGCGGTCTCGGCGGCCAACACCACGAAATTGGCTGTCATCGCAGCGTTTCCTTGGGCGTCGTTTCCTTGGGCGTCGTTTCCTTGGGCAGGGCCAAACCGTCGGCGGTGATGTTGCCGCGGTAGTAGTCCTCGTCAGTGCTGCCCTCGGCCATGGCGTGCGGGGGGGCCAGCATGCCCTGCAGCAGGGGAGCGAGGAGTTTGTCCTTGCCGTAGATCAGGTCGGCGCGGTTGTCGTCGGCCATCTCATAGTCGTTGGTCATGGTCAGTGCCCGGGTGGGGCAGGCCTCGATGCACAGCCCGCACCCGATGCAGCGCAGGTAATTGATTTGGTAGACCTGGCCGTATCGCTCACCGGGCGAGAACCGCTTCTCCTCGGTGTTGTCTGCGCCCTCGACGAAGATCGCGTCGGCGGGGCAGGCCCACGCGCACAGTTCGCAGCCGATGCACTTCTCCAGGCCGTCGTCGTACCGGTTGAGTTGGTGCCTGCCGTGGTAGCGCAGCGCGGTCGGCCCGGGTTTCTCCGGATACTCCTCGGTGACGCGCTTCTTGAACATCGTCTTGAACGTCACGCCGAAGCCTGCGATGGCGTTGATGAAGTTGGGCATCAGCCAACCCCTTTCACGGGAATCGGAGGTATCGGGAAGGCGCCGGTGTTGGCCGGCACCTCATCTTCGCGAATTTGCTTGCGACGCAGCGTTCGCCAGAGATACACGACCAGGACGAACCCGATTGCGGAGCTCGCGATTACGAGGAGGCCCGCCCATGTGTCGTAGCCCTGAGTCCGCAGCGTGCGCACGACGGCGACCGTCATGATCCACGCCAGCGATGTCGGGATCAGCAATTTCCAACCAAGGTTCATGAACTGGTCGTACCGCAACCGCGGCAGGGTGGCACGCAGCCACATGAAGAGGAACAAGAATCCCCACACCTTGGCGATGAACCACACCAGCGGCCACCATCCGGTGTTGGCACCGTCCCAAAGGCTCAACGGCCATGGCGCCTGCCAGCCGCCGAGGAACAACGTGGTGGCGAGCGCCGACACCGTGGTCATGTTCACGTACTCCGCGAGCATGAAGATCGCGAAGCCCAGCGACGAATATTCGGTGTGGAAGCCTCCGACCAGTTCACCCTCGGCCTCTGGGAGATCGAATGGGGCCCTGTTGGTTTCCCCGACCATCGACGTCAGGTAGATCAGAAACGACGGCAGCAGCAGGAAGACGTACCAGAGTCCATGCTGTTTGGCGATGATCTCCGACGTCGACATGGTGCCGGAGTACAGGAACACCGCGGCGAAGCTCAGGGCCATGGCGATTTCGTAGGAGATCACCTGCGCACTGGAGCGCAGCCCGCCCAGCAGGGGGTAGGTGGACCCGGATGACCAGCCGGCCAAGACGATTCCGTACACGCCGATCGACGTGACCGCGAGCACGTACAGCACGGCGACCGGAAGATCGGTCAGTTGTAGCGGCGTCTGATGGCCGAAGACGCTGACCATGCCGCCCATCGGAATCACGGCGAACGCCATGATGGCGGGGATCACCGAGATGATCGGCGCCATCAGGTACACCGGCTTCTCGACGCCTGCCGGGATGAGGCCTTCCTTGAGCGCCAACTTGATTCCGTCGGCCAGGCTCTGCAGCAGCCCCCACGGTCCGACCCGGTTGGGCCCGGGGCGGAACTGCATCCAGCCGAGAATCTTGCGTTCGGCGAGGATCGCCACCAAGACGGTCAGCAGGAGGAAGACGAAGATCAGCAGCGCCTTGGCGATGGTCAGCCACCATGGGTCGTGGCCGAAGGAGGTCAGATCCGGGTAGGTCACCTGTCACCTCCCCGAATGTCGACGACGGCGCCGACGGGCACCCGCAGCGTGGCGGCGACAGTGGATCCGTGCGAGTTCAGCGGAAGCCACACGACGCGGTCGGGCATGTCGGTGATCTCCAGCGGCAAGGTGATCTCGCCGTGCGCGCTGCCGACGATCACCGGGTCGTCGTCGCTCACGCCCACCTCGGCGGCGGTGGCCGGGGACAGCCGTACGACCGAAGGACGCGCCGTCCCGGCAAGGTGGGGCTCGCCGTCCTGAAGTCGCCCCGCGTCCAACAGCATTCGCCAGCCGGCCAGAACGGCCTGACCGACTTTCGGCGCGGACGGCGCCTGCCCGGATACGTCGGGATCGGCGGCCCGCGCGCCATGCCACGTGCCCAGCCTGCCGAGTTCGTCGCTGGCTGCGGCCGCATCGCCGAGGCCCAGATCCACGCCGACCTCCTCGGCCAAAGCGGCGAGCACCCGCGCATCGGAGGTGGCGGTCGGTGGCAGCGCGGGGGCGAACGGTCGGGGGCGGCCTTCCCAGTTCACGAACGTGCCGGCCTTCTCGGTGACCGTGGCAACGGGGAAGACGACGTCCGCGCGGTCGGTGACGGCGCTGTGCCGCAGTTCCAGGCTCACTACGAAGGGCTTCGCACCAGTTCCGTCGAGAGCTGCCAGTGCCGCCGCGGGGTCGGGTAGGTCGTCGAGTTCAACGCCGCCGATCAGCAGGGCTCCCAGCCTGCCGTCGGCGGCGGCCTCGAGGATGCCCGATGCATCGCGTCCTGGGGCGGCAGGCAGTTCGTGGACGTTCCACGCCGCAGCCACCTCGGCGCGGGCGCCTGGATCGTCGACGGGCCTGCCACCGGGCAGAAGGTTTGGTGCCGCACCGGCTTCCAGAGCGCCGCGGTCTCCTGCCCGCCGCGGCACCCAGCCGATCCGTGCACCCGTCGCTCGGGCCAATCGCAGCGCTGCGGAGTAGCCGCCCGGTGAGGCCGCCAGCCGCTCGCCGACCAGGATCACCGCACCCGGTTGCCGCAACGACTCGTCGTCGTGCAGTGCGTCGAGTGCGGCCGCTTCGCCTCCTGGTGCGGTGGTGATGAGCGTGCCGCCCATCTTCGTCAGTCCACGGCTGGCGAACGGCGCGATCGCGGTGACCAACAGGCCGTGCTTGCGGAATGCCTTGCGCAGCCGGAGGAAGACGATGGGCGATTCCTCCTCTGGCTCGAACCCGGCCAGCAGCACTGCGGGTGCCGCCTCGAGGTCGGCGTAGGTCACCGACATCTGCTGGCCTGCCACTGCGGCGGCAAGGAACTGCGCCTCTTCCTCCGAGTGTGCGCGGATACGAAAGTCGATGTCGTTGGTGCCCAAGACGATTCGGGTGAACTTCGAGTAGGCGTACGCGTCTTCGAGCGTCGCCCTGCCGCCCACCAGCACGCCGGTTCGCCCGTTCGCCGCGTTGAGCCCGCGCACGGCGATCGCCACCGCCTCCGACCACGACGCAGGGCGCTGGCTGCCGTCGGCCTCGCGCACCAGCGGAGTCGCGATCCGGTCGCCCTGTCTGGGGTAGGCGAACGCCCAGCGGCCCTTGTCGCAGTTCCACTCTTCGTTGACCTCGGGATCGTCACCGGCCAAGCGGCGCAGCACCTTTCCGCGGCGGTGATCGGTGCGCTGAGCGCAGCCCGACGCGCAGTGCTCGCACGCGCTCGGCGAGGACACCAGGTCGAACGGGCGCGCACGGAACCGGTAAGCGGTACCGGTGAGCGCTCCCACCGGGCAGACCTGCACGGTATTCCCGGAGAAGTAGGAGTCGAACGGCGTGTCCGTAGCGATGCCAACCTGTTGCAGCGCACCCCGTTCGAGCAGTTCGATGAAGGGATCGCCGGCGATCTGATTCGAGAATCGTGTGCACCGCGCGCACAACACGCAGCGTTCGCGGTCGAGCAGCACCTGTGACGACAGGTTGATCGGCTTGGGGAAGGTACGTTTCACGTCGTCGAAGCGGGTGTCGGCCTGACCGTTCGACATCGCCTGGTTTTGCAGTGGGCATTCGCCGCCCTTGTCGCACACCGGGCAGTCCAGCGGGTGATTGATCAGCAGCAGCTCCATCACGCCGTGCTGGGCCTTGTCCGCGATCTCCGAGGTCAGCTGTGTGCGGACGACCATGTCGGGGGTGACGGTGATGGTGCACGACGCCATCGGCTTGCGCTGGCCCTCCACCTCGACCAGGCACTGACGGCAGGCGCCGACGGGTTCCAGCAGTGGGTGGTCGCAGAACCGTGGGATCTGGATGCCCATCAGTTCCGCCGCGCGGATCACCAGGGTGCCCTTGGGCACGCTGAGCTGGTGGCCGTCGATTGTCAGCGTGACCAGCTCGACGTCCGGCGCGCCGGTCGTCGGTTGGGTCTTGTTCTCTGCCGTGGTCACGTGAGGGCCACCTCTGCTGCGAGCATCGATGCGTGTGGGTCGAACGGACACCCGCCGTCCAGGTGCGCGACGTACTCGTCGCGGAAGTACTTGATCGACGAGAGGATTGGGCTCGCCGCGCCGTCGCCGAGCGCGCAGAACGACTTGCCGTTGATCGCATCGGCGATGTCGAGCAGCTTGTCGAGATCGGCTTCACCTGCCTGACCGGTCTCGAGGCGCTCGTAGATCTGGGCCAGCCAGTACGTGCCCTCGCGACACGGTGTGCACTTGCCACAGGACTCGTGGGCGTAGAACTGGGTCCAGCGCCGCACCGCCCGCACCACGCACGTGGTCTCGTCGAAGATCTGCAGCGCCTTGGTGCCGAGCATCGAGCCGACCTTGGCCATGTTCTCGTAATCCAATGGCACGTCGAGGTGTTCGGCCGTCAGCAGTGGGGTGGACGATCCGCCGGGGGTCCAGAACTTCAGCTGGTGGCCTGCCCGCACTCCGCCTGCATAGTCGAGGAGTTCTTTCAGCGTGATGCCCAACGGCGCCTCGTACTGGCCGGGCCTGGTGACGTGGCCGGACAGCGAGTACAGCGTGAAACCCGGCGACTTCTCCGAGCCCATCGACTTGAACCATTCGACCCCGCCGCGCATGACGGCGGGCACGC
>JAOPVF010000062.1 GCA_025963195.1 Mycobacterium sp.
TGTTGCTGACGCCCATGTACCTTGCCGCCGTGACGAATTCGCGTTCACGCAGGCTCATGGTCAAGCCACGGACGATGCGGGCACTGATCATCCAGCTGAACCCGGCCAGCAGCAAGATGAGCCACAACACGGTGCCGGACTGCCGAGTGCGTGGCGTGACGATCGCGATCAAGATGAAGCTCGGCACCACGAGCAGCAGGTCCACCACCCACATCAACGTGCGGTCGCGCCACCCGCCGAAGAAGCCGGCGATGGAACCGACCGTCGCAGCGATGATCGTCGAGATGAACGCGACGCAGACGCCGATCAGCATCGACTTCTGCATCCCGCGCAGCGTCTGGGCCAGCAGGTCCTGGCCCAGCGAGTTGGTGCCGAACCAGTGATTCACCGTGGGCGGCTGCTGCAGCGCGAGGTAGTCCAGATCGGTGTAGCCGTACGGCAGAAATGGCGGCAACGCGTAACACCCGATGAACAGCAGCGCCAGCACCGCGAGGGATACCACGCCCGGCCGGTTGCGCAGGAATCGTCGAAGCACCAACGTTCGGCGCGACGCGAACTGGTGAGCGTCGAGGCCGGACTTCGCCGTCGACGCGGATTCTCCTGTGATCGGCTCTCCACCCGGTTCTGCTCCTCGCGTCCGCGTCACGACACCCGCACCCGTGGATCGAGCGCCGCGTAGATCACGTCGGACAGCAGCCCCGCGAGCAGGATCGTCGCCCCCGAGAACACCGTGATCGCAGCGACGATGTTGGTGTCCTGGGTGGCGATGCCCTGCACCACCCATTCACCCATGCCGTGCCAGCCGAAGATCTTCTCGGTGAACACCGCGCCGGTGACGAGGCCGCTGACGCCGTAGGCGAACAGGGTCGCCATCGGGATCAAGGCGGTGCGCAGCCCGTGCTTGAACAGTGCCTGGCGCCGGGTCAGGCCCTTGGCGCGGGCAGTGCGGATGAAGTCCTGCCCGAGCACGTCGAGCATCGCGTTGCGCTGGTAGCGGCTGAACCCGGCGATCGAC
Source organism: Mycobacterium sp. (assembly GCA_025963195.1). GTDB lineage: Bacteria > Actinomycetota > Actinomycetes > Mycobacteriales > Mycobacteriaceae > Mycobacterium. The sequence continues at coordinate 1,016 of JAOPVF010000062.1, forward strand.
CCCAGTGCCAGCGTGAACGTCGGCAGCACCAGGTGCTGCAGGCGGTTGACGAACTGGTCCCACGCCCCGCCCACCGCGTCGGACGACGTCTCGCCGGTGTATTCGAACAGTTGCACCCCAAGCACGGTGTTCACCTTCAACGCACCGAGGATCAGCAGGTTGGCCACCACGAAGGTCGGCGTGCTGAGCACCAGCAGGGACAGCACCGTGATGACGCGGTCGGACAGCCGGTATTGACGGATCGCGCCCCACGCGCCGACCACGACGCCAAGGACGGTGCCCAACAGGGAGCCGATGATCACCAGGCGCAGGCTCACGCCGATCCGCCGCCACAGCTCCTCGGACACCGGTTGGCCGGTCACCGTGGTGCCGAAGTCGCCGCGGACCGCATCCGATGCCCACTGCACGTACCGAATCGGGATCGGCTTGTCGAGGTTCAGTTCGGCTGCCTTCGCGTCGATGGTCGACTGGGGTGGCCGCGGGTTGCGCTGCAAGAGGGTCTCGAGCGGTTCGAAGGTCAGCGAGGTGAGGGTGAACGTCAGGAACGACGCCAATGCCAGCAGCACGACGTAGTTGAGCAACCGGCGAGCCAGGAAACGCGTCATGTCGCGTCCGCCGGATTCCGCATGGGCACAGGGTAGGAGATAGCTGACGAGACGGCTGCGAGGTGCTCTTTTGGGCGCGGCCTGCGCCAAGAAAACTCGTACCGCAAGGCCAGCGTCCTCACAGTAGAGGAGCGTTCACTCGGTACCCAGATCGACTGTCCATCACCCGAGGGGATTCTGAGATGAGCTCGACCAATCGAAGGAACGTCAAGGTGTTCGCCGCGATCATAGGCGGGAGCGCCGTCGTGGCTCTCGGCGCCATGAACGCCGCCTTCGCGCAGGAACACGCTGGTCAGGATATGGCCAAGAGCAGCACCATGACCGTCGGAGCGACCAGCACCGAGACGACGCCGCCCACCGCGCCCCTCGTCGGTGAAGCCGCGCCGTCCATCAAGGGCCCGGCGCCGCTGCCGTCGGAGGAGGTGGGACTGCCGTAGCCAGCTGATTGGCTGCAGCATCCCTGCTGCGTTTCGTCGCCTCCCGATTCGGTTACCCGTCGGGTGGAGAGGTCCCGTTCGGCCTCTTCACTTGTGACTTGAGATCGAATTGGAGTGATCAGCCGTGAATTCCACCAAGTTGATGTTCGCGACCGCGGGTGCCGGTGCGGTGGTCGCCATGGGTGCGCTGACGGTATCCCTTGGAGCCGTTCATGCGCCCGAATCCGTCCTATCCGATACGCCCACGGCGACCTTCGGAGAAACCGCGACCACGACGACGACGGCGCCGTCCGCGCCACTGACATCGGTGGCAACCCCGCCGGTGACGGCGACGACGCCCGAGGGCTTCGCGACCCCGTAGGCGAGGCTCAGCGCGCGCGACCCCGTAGGCGAGGCTCAGCGCGGCAGGAGTTGGCCTCGCTGCCCGGAGATGCCCGGTACACCGATGCCGGTCACCGTTGCCGTTTGTCCCGTGCGGGTGGCATCGATCGTCACCTCGTCGCCGACGGCGAATGGTGGGGTGGCTGCGCTGGCCGCCGCAATGACGTAGGTCTGGCTGTACCCGTCCTCGCTGCGCGCGGTGACGGAGGTGGGCGATATGGCGGTGATGCGCCCCGTCTGGGAGATCATCGTGTTGAATCCGCCAGTCCCGTTGGCCACCACGTATTCGCCGTGCAGCGAGGCAGAATCCGGCGAGGCCGCCCTCGTGTCGTCGCGCGGCGGCCCGTTTCGGTCGCCAAGGGCCGTTCCCGCGCCCGTGTGCGTGCCCATCATGCGCGGGCCGTCGTCGGTGGCGGCGTACACCGCGGCTCCGCCGACACCGGCGATGACGGCCGCGACGCCGACGGCGGCCGCGGTGCCACGCAGGTTCCAGCTGTCCATGTGACCACTGTGAGGGTTTTACTCGTGCGTCCGCTGTGCGGCGGCACTGCCGAGGATGTGCACTTCTGCCTTCACAGCGCGCGCATAGAATCACCACAGCACCCGCCTATCGGGTGCGCGAATACTGGGGACGTGACCACCGCGAACGGATCAATCCACGACAGGGATTCCGACAAGGACGCTTCGCGCGTCGTGATGCGCCGGGCCGATGGAAAGCCGATCAACGTGCTCGTAGTCGACGACGAGCCGGTGCTGGCGGAGCTGGTCTCCATGGCGTTGCGCTACGAGGGCTGGGACATCGCCACCGCAGGCGACGGCGCGACGGCGATCTCGCTGGCCCGCGACAATCCACCGGACGTCGTCGTCCTCGACGTCATGCTGCCCGACATGAGCGGTCTCGACGTCCTGCACCGGCTCCGTGAACAGATCCCCGGGTTGCCGCTACTGCTGCTGACTGCCAAGGACTCGGTCGAGGACCGCATCGCCGGACTGACCGCCGGCGGCGACGACTACGTGACCAAACCGTTCAGCATCGAAGAGGTCGTGCTGCGACTGCGGGCCTTGCTGCGGCGCACCGGGGTGGCGAACGAAGCCGGCGGCGCGCAGATCGTGGTCGGGGACCTGGTGCTCGACGAGGACAGCCACGAGGTCACCCGCGCAGGTGAACCCATCACGCTGACCGCCACCGAGTTCGAGCTGCTGCGGTTCATGATGCGCAATTCGAAGCGCGTGTTGAGCAAGGTGCAGATCCTGGACCGGGTCTGGAGTTACGACTTCGGCGGCCGGTCCAACATCGTCGAGCTGTACGTGTCGTACCTGCGGAAGAAGATCGACAGTGGGCGTGAGCCGATGATCCACACGTTGCGGGGCGCAGGGTACGTCCTCAAGCCGGCGCGCTGAGCCGGAGGCGAACATGTCGCGCACCAAGTTCTGGTTGCCGCGTACGTGGTCGCTGCGCGTCCGGCTGCTGGTCACCCAGGTGGTGCTGCTGGCAGCGGTATGTGCCTGCATCGGTGGTGCCACCGCCTTTGCGCTTCAACGGTTCCTTTCGCATCAACTCGATGATCAGCTGGTCGAGGCAGGTCGGCGCTCGACCGCGATCTTCGATGGTCCGTTTCCCTTGTTCGGCGGCCCAACGGTCATTCTCGCCCGACCCGACGGCTCTGATTCGCACATGTATCCCGGGCCTCCCATGGAGCCCGGTCCGCCGATGGAGTCCAACCCGCAGCATCATCCCCTGCCGCCCGGCGTCCCCGGCCCGCCACCAGGACCGCCCATGTTCATGCCAGGGGGGCCCATGTATGCGGAGCGGTTCGACCCGGAGGCAGGCCCCGGCCCAGGCTTTCTGAACGCTCCTGGGCAGGCCGCTCGAACGGTGGGTGCCATCGTCGAGCGGGACGGCTCGGTGGATGCGGGCGTGATCACGGCCGACGGTGGCCGGTCCACGGTGAGCGCGGCCGCCGCCAAACAGCTCGCGGCCGTCGAACCGAACCGGAAGCCGCAGACCATCGTGCTTGACGGTCTCGGCCGATACAAGGTGATTGGACTGCACGCTCGCCGCGGTGGGCAGACGATCGTGACCGGCCTGCCGACTGCCGTCGTGGACGACACCCTGCTGTGGGTGATCGGCATGTTCTGCGTGATCGCCGTGCTGGCGCTGGTCGGCGCGACCATTGCAGGCGTCTGGATCATTCGCCGCCAATTAGCGCCACTCTCAAGGGTTTCCGCTGCGGCCCGCGAGGTGGCCGACCTCGAGCTGGACAAGGGCGAGGTGCTGTTGCCGACGCTGATCGTGCGCGTCGACCCGGTCAGCCGTCATACCGAGATCGGTCAGCTCGGCTCTGCGCTGAACCGAATGCTGGACCGCATCGCGGGCGCCATGTCGGTCCGACACGCCAGCGAGATGAGGGTGCGACAGTTCGTGGCCGACGCCAGCCACGAGTTGCGCACGCCGCTGGCTGCGATCCGTGGCTATACCGAACTCGCGCAGCGCAAGCGCGCCCAACTTCCCAACGACGTCGCCCATGCCATGAGCCGTGTCGAGTCGGAGACCGGACGGATGACCCAGTTGGTCGAGGACATGCTGTTGCTCGCGCGACTGGACGCCGGGCGTCCGCTGATCCGCGAAACCGTCGACATGTCCCGGTTGGTCGTCGACACCGTCAGCGACGCGCACATCGCCGGTCCCGAGCATCAGTGGTCGCTCGATCTGCCCGACGAACCCGTGCTGGTGGTCGGTGACGAGGCGCGGTTGCATCAGGTGCTGGGGAACCTGTTGGCCAATGCCAGGACGCACACGCCCGCCGGGACGTCGGTGACGACGTCGCTTGCGTGTGACGACAGCGGTGCGGTGGTGCTCTCGGTTGCCGACAACGGTCCTGGCATTCCATCGACGTTGCAACCGGAGGTGTTCGAACGGTTCGCGCGGGGGGATTCGTCCCGCTCGCGGCCCGGAGCCGCCCCGGCGGCGACATCCGGCTCCGGAGCCGCCCCGGCGGCGACATCCGGCTCCGGAGCCGCCACAACGGCTGGTCAGAGCGGCAGCACCGGTCTCGGGTTGGCCATCGTGGTGGCCGTGGTCAAGGCCCACGACGGCACGATCGACGTCAAGAGCCGGCCCGGCAGTACGGAGTTCGTGGTTCGGCTCCCCGGCAGTTCACAGACGACCCACAGCGCGGGCAAATCGGACGCCTAGCCGGCTCCGTGAGAATCAACGGGTGACTGCCGTACTGCCGCGCGCATCGACGCCTGCCGCCGACTCCGACGAGGAGCTCCCCGTGCGGCCCCGCGTCGGCGGGCGCGAGCGGGTGGCGTTCGGCGTGCTGATGGCGGTCACCGCCGCGCTCTACCTGTGGAATCTGTCGTCCAGTGGCTGGGCCAACGCGTTCTACTCCGCTGCCGCGCAGGCCGGTGGGCAGGACTGGACGGCAATGCTTTTCGGTTCTAGTGATGCGAGCAATGCCATCACCGTCGACAAGATTCCCGCCGCGCTGTGGGTGATGGATCTCTCGGTGCGCGTGTTCGGGCTCAGCTCCTGGAGCGTGCTGGTGCCTCAGGCGCTGGAGGGCGTTGCGGCGGTCGCGCTGCTCTACGCCGCGGTGCGGCGCGTCTCGGGCCCGGGGGCGGCACTGCTTGCGGGTGCGGTGTTCGCGCTGACGCCCGTCGCCGCGTTGATGTTTCGGTTCAACAATCCCGATGCTTTGCTGGTGTTGATGCTCGTCGGGGGCGCGTATTGCGTGCAGCGCGCCTGCGAGCGCGACGCCAGCCGGTGGTGGTTGGTTGGGGCGGGGGCCGCGGTGGGTTTTGGGTTCTTGGCCAAGATGCTGCAGGCGCTCCTGGTGCTGCCTGGCTTCGGACTGGCCTATCTGATCGTGGCCGCGGCACCCCTTCGCACCCGCGTGCTGCGGCTGGCGGGCGCCCTTGCCGCGCTGATCCTGTCGGGTGGATGGTATCTGCTTCTCGTCGAGCTGTGGCCGGCGTCGGTGCGGCCGTACATCGGCGGCTCACAGAACAACAGCATCGTCGAACTGGCCTTGGGCTACAACGGTTTCGGCCGGCTGACCGGCAACGAGCCGGGCGGTCTCGGCAACCTCAACTTCGACGTCGGCTCGGGTCGTCTGTTCGGCAGCGGCATGGGCGCCTACATCGCTTGGCTGCTACCCGCGGCGCTGGTGTGTCTGGTCGCGGGACTACTGCTGACCCGCAGGTCACCGCGCACCGACCCGCAGCGTGGCGCACTGATCGTGTGGGGCGGCTGGCTGGTGGTCACCGCAGTCGTGTTCAGCTACGCCAACGGCATCGTGCACGCGTACTACACCGTCGCGCTCGCGCCCGCCATCGCCGCGGTGCTCGGGATCGGTGCAACGCTGTTGTGGCGCAATCGTTCCGATGTCCGGGTGGCGACGGCCTTGTCGGCCACCGTTGCCGTCACCGTGGTCCTTGCCGCCACCCTGTTGACCAAGCACGGCGACTGGCTGAACTGGCTGCGCCTGAGCGTGGCCGTCGTGGGAGTGGGCGCCGCGGTGCTGCTGCTCGTCGTCGCGCGACTGCCGCGACGACTGGCCATGACCACGGCCGGTCTCGCGATCGCGGCGTGCCTCGCCGCGCCGATCGCCTACACCCTCGCGACGGTGGCGACGCCGCACAGCGGCGCCATGCCTTCGGTGGGGCCTGCGCGCGGCCCGGGTGGGTTCGGCATCATGGGTGGAGGATTGCTCGACAGCCCGGTGCCAGGAGGAGGCTTGACGGCGCTATTGGCCACCGACGCCGATCAGTTCGCGTGGGCCGCGGCGGTCGTCGGATCCAACAATGCCGCGGGCTACCAGTTGGGCAGCGGGGCACCGGTGATGGCGGTCGGCGGGTTCAACGGCACAGATCCGTCACCGACGCTCCAAGGGTTTCAGGCCGACGTCGCCGCAGGGAAGATCCACTACTTCGTCCGCGGCCGGGTGATGTTCGGAGGGTTCGGCGGCCACGACAACGGCGGCAGCCGCACGGCCACCGAGATCGGGGAGTGGGTCGAGACTCATTACACCCCGATGACCGTCGACGGCACCGTCGTCTACGACCTCACCGCAGCGCAGAAGAAGTCATAGCCGGCGCATAGCTGGCGCCAACGGTTGCCACACCGGACCGGCCGACCATGGATCTCATGACAGACATCGCCTTCTCCGAAGCCCTTCGCCCCGACGCCGGTTCGATGCGTCGCTTCGGGTCGCGGCCCAACGCCGCGCTGGCGGCCGCGGCGCTCGGCGTGCCGGTGCTCGACGTGGTGGTTCCGGTTTACAACGAGGAGAAGGCGCTGGCCGACTCGGTGCACCGGCTGCACCGCCATCTGCGGGACACCTTCCCGTACCCGGTGCGCATCACGATCGCCGACAACGCGAGCATCGACGACACGCCGCGGATCGCCGCGGAGCTCGCCACCGAACTCGCCGACGTCCGGATCGTGCGGCTGGAGCAGAAGGGTCGCGGTCGCGCACTGCACCAGGTGTGGTCGGAGTCCGACGCCGCCGTGCTGGCCTACATGGACGTCGACCTGTCCACCGACCTCGCCGCGCTCGCGCCGCTGGTGGCCCCGCTGATCTCCGGGCACTCCGATCTGGCGATCGGTACCA
>JAOPVF010000001.1 GCA_025963195.1 Mycobacterium sp.
GGGATCTCGAACCTCGCGAACTTCATGCGGACCTTGCCAGCGACGGCCAGGCCGCACCTGGCCAACAACTGGCACCTGTTCGTCGGCGATCCTTCCGATCCCGTGCAGGAGGCCGACATGCTGGCCCGCTCGCCGATCACGCGCGTGGATCAGATCCGCACACCGCTGTTGGTGGTCCAGGGCGCCAACGACACTCGCGTCGTGCAGGCCGAATCCGACAATCTCGTCGAGGCACTGCGCGCGCGGGGAGTCGAGGTCGAGTACATGGTCAAGACCGACGAAGGGCATGGCTTCCTGAACCCGGACAACCAGATCGACATGTACCACGCGGTCGAGCGTTTCCTCGCCGAGCACCTGGGCGGTCGGTCGCTCAACCCGTAGCAGCGCCCCAACCATCGAGCCCATGTCGATGGTGGCGTCGATGTCAGGCACGCTGGTCCTCACGATGTCGTTCCCACCGCCCCTCCCCGCAGCCCCAAACGCCGACCCCGACGAGCTGTTCGCGTCCTTCGCCGCATGGGCCGAGGCGAGCGGCACCACGTTGTACCCGGCGCAGGAGGAGGCGCTGATCGAGCTGGTCAGCGGGGCGAACGTGGTCCTGGCCACGCCGACCGGTTCCGGCAAGTCACTGGTCGCCACCGGTGCGCTCTACGCGGCGCTCGCGACCAGCCGCCGGAGCTACTACACCGCGCCGATCAAGGCACTGGTCAGCGAGAAGTTCTTCGCGTTGTGCGACGTGTTCGGCGCGGCCAACGTCGGCATGCTCACCGGGGACGCCTCGGTGAATCACGAGGCGCCGATCATCGCCTGTACGGCGGAGGTGCTCGCCAACATCGCGCTGCGCGAGGGCGGCCCAGAAAGCACGGACGCGGACATCGGCCTGATCGTGATGGACGAGTTCCACTTCTACGGCGACCCGGACCGCGGCTGGGCGTGGCAAGTGCCGTTGCTGGAACTGCCGAACGCCCAGTTCCTGCTGATGTCGGCGACGCTGGGCGACGTCACGTTCCTGCGCGAGGATCTGACGCGGCGCACCGGCAGGCCGACGGCGCTGGTGGCCAATGCCGAACGCCCGGTTCCGCTGCACTACTACTACGCGACGACGCCGATGCACGAGACGATCCAAGACCTGCTCGACACGAAGCAGGCGCCGATCTACGTCGTCCACTTCACGCAGGCCTCGGCGCTGGAACGCGCGCAGGCACTGATGAGCGTCAACGTCAGCACCAAGGAGGAGAAGGCCGCGATCGCCGAGCTGATCGGCGGGTTCCGGTTCTCAACGGCGTTCGGCACGACGCTGTCGCGGCTGGTTCGGCACGGCATCGGCGTGCACCATGCCGGGATGCTGCCCAAGTACCGGCGGCTCGTCGAACAGCTGGCGCAGGCCGGTCTGCTCAAGGTCATCTGCGGCACCGACACCCTCGGCGTCGGCATCAACGTCCCTATCCGCACCGTCGTCTTCTCCGCTCTGTCCAAGTACGACGGTGTTCGCACCCGGCTGCTGCAGGCCCGCGAGTTCCACCAGATCGCCGGACGGGCGGGCCGCGCGGGCTACGACACCGCGGGCACCGTCGTCGTGCAGGCGCCCGACCACGAGGTGGAGAACCTCAAACAGTTCGCCAAGGTAGCCGACGATCCGAAGAAGCGGCGAAAGCTGGTGCGCCGCAAGGTCCCCGAGGGCATGGTGCCGTGGAGCGAGTCGACCATGACCCGGCTCGTCGATGCCGTGCCGGAGCAGCTGACGAGCCACATGCGGGTGGCCACGGCGATGATCCTCGACGTCGTCGACCGCCCCGGTGATCCGTTCATCGCGATGCGCAGGCTCCTCACCGACAACCACGAGCCACGCAAGCGGCAACTTCAGCACATCCGCGAGGCGGTCGGCATCGCGCGCTCGCTGCTGCAGGCCGGCGTCCTCGAGCGCCTGGAAGAGCCGGAACCGGATGGTCGGCGCTATCGGCTGACCGTCGATCTTCCGCCCGACTTCGCGCTCAACCAGCCGCTTTCGACGTTCGCACTGGCCGCCATCGAGGTACTCGATCCAGCGTCGGAAACCCATGCGCTTGACGTGGTTTCGGTCATCGAGGCGACGCTGGAGGACCCGCGCCAGATCCTTGCGGCGCAACTCAACAAGGCCAGGGGCGAGGCCGTCGCCCAAATGAAGGCCGAGGGCATCGAGTACGACGAACGAATCGAGTTGCTGGACGAGGTCACCTATCCCAAGCCTCTCGAGGAGCTGCTCGGGCACGTCTACGACACATACCTTCAGACCAACCCATGGGCGGCCGACGGGCACCTGTCGCCGAAGTCCGTCGTGCGCGAGATGTGGGAACGGGCGTTCACCTTTCGCGAGTTCGTCAGCGTGTACGGGTTGACCCGCTCCGAGGGCGCGGTGCTGCGCTACCTCTCCGATGCGTTCAAGGCGCTGCGATCCGGAGTCCCCGCAGCCGCGCGGACCGAGGAGCTCACCGACATCGTCGAGTGGCTCGGAGAGCTTGTCCGCCAAGTGGATTCAAGCCTGCTCGACGAATGGGAGCAACTCACCAGCCCGGACCAGCCGCTCGATGCGCCAGTGACTGTGCCGGCTCGCCCACGCCCGTTGACGGGCAACGAGAGGGCCTTCACCGCGATGGTCCGCAATGCGCTGTTCCGTCGGGTGGAGCTGTTCGCCCGACGCCGCTGGTATGACCTTGGCGAGTTGGACGGCGGCGCCGGGTGGACCTCTAATCGGTGGGAGGAGGTCATCGGCGAGTACTTCGCCGAGCACGACGACGTCGGCATCGGCGCCGACGCCAGAGGCCCTGCCCTGCTGATCATCGATCGGCAACCCGGCGTGTGGCGAGTGCGCCAGATCCTGGATGACCCTGCGGGCGACCACGATTGGGGCTTCGAGGTGGAGGTGGACCTCGAGGCGTCCGACGAGGAAGGCGCCGCGGTGATACGGCTGGTCGATGCGGGCCGGATGGACTAGTCCCCGGCCGCAACCAGGGAACTCAGATGCACGGTGGGTTCGTCCCTCTGGACGTTTTCGAGGCGCCACTTCGTGGAGAACACCGCAAGGACGACACCGTCGGTTCGGGTGAACACCTCGACTGACGCCAGTTTCTGCAGAACCTCGGCACCGGCGGCGTCGGTGGCGCGGGCCACCGTGTACGGCAGCGGCTCAAGCTGAATCGGCGCACTGAATTCGGCGGCCATCCGATGGCTGGCCACCTCGAACTGCATCGGCCCGACGGCGGCGAAGACAGGCGCCTGATCGCCGCGCCGGTCCGATCGCAGTACCTGGATGACGCCTTCCTGGTCGAGTTGCTCGATCCCCTTCCGGAACTGCTTGTGCTTGCTCGGATCGGTGCCCCGCGCGACGGCGAAGTGCTCGGGAGAGAAGCTGGGAATGGGCGGGTACTCCACGGGGACGTCGACGTAGAGCGTGTCGCCAGGGCGCAGAGCGTTGGCATTGGCCAGTCCGATCACGTCGCCGGGCCACGCCGTGTCCAGCGTCGACCGCTGCTGACCGAAGACCGACTGGGCGTACTTGGTGACGAACGGCTTGCCGGTGGCGCCGTGGGTCAGGACCTCACCGCGTTCGAACGTGCCCGAGCACACCCGGGCGTAGGCAATTCGGTCGCGGTGGGCGGAGTCCATGCCCGCCTGAACTTTGAAGACGAAGGCGCTGAACGGTGCAGCGGCTTCGCGTCTGTTGCCGTCGACGTCGAACTGCCCGCTCGGCGACGGGGCGATCTGGACGAGCACGTCGAGGAGCTGGTTCACCCCGAAGTTGAGCACCGCCGACGTGAAGAGCACGGGCGTCGACTCGCAACCCAGGAAGGTCGCCGGGTCGTAATCGGATCCATCGGCCTCGAGGAGTTCGGACTCCTCGACCGCGCGATCCCAATCGACGCCCGCCGAGTCGTGGGCGTCATCCGGGGCGATGTGCTCTTCGGGAGCGGCCTTGGCGCCGCCCGCGGTGCGGGTGTACCGGATGAAGTTCCCGGTGCGCCGGTCGAGGACACCCTTGAAGTCGCCTGCGACGCCGACCGGCCACGTCAATGGGGTTGGACGAAGGCCGATGCGCTCCTGGATCTCGTCCAAGAGCTCGAGCGGGTCGCGGCCGGGGCGGTCCCATTTGTTGATCACCGTGATGATCGGGATCCGACGATGCCTGCACACCTGAAACAGCTTCAGTGTCTGCGGCTCAAGGCCTTTCGCGGCGTCGATGAGCATCACGGCGCAGTCCACGGCGGTCAGGACGCGGTATGTGTCTTCGGAGAAGTCGGCGTGGCCAGGGGTGTCGAGCAGGTTGATGACGGCCGTTTCCCCGGTCTGGGTCCGATAGGGGAATTGCAGGGCCGTCGAGGTGATGGAGATGCCGCGGGCCTTCTCCATCTCCATCCAGTCCGAGACCGTAGCGCGGCGACCGGCCTTGCCGTGGATGGCGCCGGCCTCGGTGATGGCCTTGGCGTGCAGGACCAGGGCCTCCGTCAAGGTGGACTTGCCGGCGTCGGGATGGCTGATCACCGCGAACGTCCTGCGACGTCGCGCTTCGGCGGAGATGCGGTCTGTTCGAGGCCGAGGGGCGGCCGTCGACACACCCGCGGCTGTATCGGTCATTGCGTGGTCGAGTTTATTGGCCGAAGGCGTCGAAACGATAATCGGCAAACACGCTGGTGGGCGCTTGGCGCCCCTGGGGAGGGTCGATCAGCGCCTGGCGGGTGCCGCTGCCCCAGTCGATCCAACACCGACTGCCTGCTCGAAGACAGCCTGTCGATCTTGGGCGTGTTGGATCGTTTGCCGCCCTACCATGAGCGTCATCGGTTCCACCCCTCGTAGGAGGCGATATGCCCCAGTCGGCGACTTCCCTGTATCAGCGGATGGGGGGCTACGACGTGATCGCTGCCGTCATCGACGATCTGTTCGCAATCTTGCATGGCGACCCTGCGTTCGCTCGGTTCTTCGGTGGCCGCAGCGAGGACTCGGCCATTCGCAGTCGCCAACTCTTGGTCGACCAGATGTGTGCGCTAAGCGGTGGACCATGCCATTACATCGGCCGCGACATGAAGACGTCGCACAGCGGACTCGGGATCACCAACGCCGAATGGGAAACGAATATGAGGGCCTCGGATGTGGCGCTAGCCAACATCGGCGTCGGCGACGCCGAGCGAGCCGAATTCCTCGCGCTGTTCGAGCATTACCGGGACGACATCGTCGAGTCAGCCTAACTAACGGACCTGCGTCCGTGCCACACCAACGGTAGCGCTAGGTGAGATCGTCGGATCGTCCGGCGGCCAACCGGGACCACTGCGCCGTCGGGCGCCCGTTCAGCCGGAACTCGTCACCGTCGGGCGTGTACCGCTGAGGCCAGCCCTCCGGTGAGTCCTCCCAGGTCTCCTGCCTGCCGTAGACGGTGAGATCCAGCAGGTGGTAGCTGGTCGCGCCCGCCTCGGCGCCGCGGTTGGTGGACCGATACGTCTCGAACACGCGATCGCCATCCCGCAGATAGCTTGCGTAGCCGCCGATGGACGTTTCACCGAGCAGACTCTCGATGGAACCAGCCGCCGAGTACCACGGCATCTGCCAACCCATGAAGTCGCGGTAGCGTGCGCTCTCGTCGTACGGACCCTCACAGAACGTCGCGTAGGTGACGTCGCGACTGTGAAGGTAGGACAGCTCGAGCGCATGCCCCGTGAAGAACGTGCATCCCTCGCACTGCTGCGCGGCGGGCTTTCCGTCGTGCCACATGTGGAAGTAGGCCAGCAGCTGCCGTCGTCCCTCGAATACCTCGATCAGCGGCACCGAGCCGTCGGCCCCGACGAGCGGGGTTCGTGCATCCACCTCGACCATCGGCATTCGGCGCCGGGCCGCCGCGATCGCGTCCCCCTCACGGGTATGTGCCTTCTCCCTCTCCAACAACCGATCCAGTTCTGACTGCCACGCCGTCCTGTCGACGACGGTTGGCAATGGGTAATGGTCCGTGTCCATGTGTATATGGACCGGCTCGTCACGCAGAAGTCATCGGCAGGAGTGCGACCGGCGTCGCCGCCAGCCTGTCCAGCATGCGCTGAACGCCGGGTGTGATGGTCTGCTGGCTGACTCCGCGAGTCCCAGGCATCGTGGTGGCATGACAACGACACTGATCACCGGAGCCAACAAGGGCCTGGGCTTCGAGACTGCCCGCCAACTGATCGCTGCCGGACACACGGTCTACCTCGGGAGCCGGGACACCGAGCGTGGAAACCAGGCCGCCGATGAGCTGGGCGCTCGGGCGATCCAGCTCGACGTCACCGAGGACGCCTCGGTGGAGGCCGCCGCACGCGCCATCGAGGCCGACGGCGGGCTCGACGTCCTGGTGAACAACGCCGGCGTGGAGGAGCGCGGCCCCAACAACGTGGTACTCGGGCCCGCGGACGTCACCGCCGACGTGATGCGAAAGACGTTCGAGACGAACGTCTTCGGCACGGTCCGCGTCCTGCACGCGTTTCTACCACTGCTGAACCGGTCCCCGAACCCGGTGGTGGTCAACGTGAGCAGCGGCCTGGCCTCGTTGACCCGTCTCTCCGTCGCTCCGGTAGCCATCTATCCGGGCGTGGCCTATCCGGCGTCGAAGACCGCCGTGAACATGATCACGCTGCAGTACGCGAAGGCATTCCCGCACATGCGAATCAACTCCGTCGAGCCAGGGTTCACCAAGACCGACCTGAACGGCAATACCGGCACCCAAACCGTCGAGCAGGGCGCCACGATCATCGTGCGCATGGCGCAGCTCGACGACGACGGCCCTACCGGCGGTTACTTCGACGCGAATGGCCCCCTGCCCTGGTGATCGACGGCGTGGAATACCGTGGTTGAGGCGGGGGTTGTCGCGACCGTGTCGATCGATAGGGATGGCGTATGAAAATCGGAATCTCCACGTTTGTCACCGATGACGGTATCGACTCGGTGTCGCTGGCCCGTGCGATCGAGGAGCGGGGGTTCGACTCGCTGGTGATCGCAGAGCACACGAACATCCCGGCAAGCCGGGAGACGCCGTACCCGATGGGCGGCGAGTTGCCGGACATGTATTACCGGACGCTGGATCCGTTCGTCACCCTCGCCGCGGCGGCCGCGGTGACCTCCCGGATCGAGCTGTTCACCGGTATCGCCCTGCTCATTCAGCGTGACCCGATCATCACCGCGAAGGAAGCCGCCAGCATCGACCTGATCTCCGGCGGACGGTTCGTGTTCGGCGTTGGCGCCGGCTGGAACATCGAGGAGTTGCGCAACCACGGCACGGACCCCAAGACGCGCGGTGCTCTGTTGGACGAGCGCATCGAGGCGATCAGGGCGCTGTGGACGACCGAGCCCGCCGAATACCACGGCACCTACGTCGACTTCGATCCGACATACCTTCGGCCCAAGCCGGTTCAGAAGCCTCATCCACCCATTTACATCGGCGGCAACTCCGATGCCACCGTCAAGCGGGTGATCCGGCACGACGCCGGCTGGATCGCCAACCCGTTTCCGGTGGAGACGCTGAGCAAGCGGATCGGCCAAATGCGCGACGGCGCAGGTCATGACGTCCCGCTCGCGCAGTTCGGCACTCCCACCGACCTCGACTATTGGCGCGCCGTCGATGACCTGGGATTCGGCCAGATCGCGCTACTGCTACCCACCGAGCCCCTCGACGAGTCACTTCGGCTACTCGACCAGTACGCCGCGCTGGTGGCCCAGTATCGCGGCTAGCGGGAAGGTGCGGGCACGGCCCAGGCGCTGCCCTGCTCACGGTCGAGCACCGTCTCACCCTTGTTCTTGAGTCCGAAGACGTACACCAGCAGGCTCACGGCGATCACCACGGTGACGTAGCCGATGAACAAGGTGATGTGATCGGGCTTGGAGGCTTGGTACAGCATCGGTGCCGTGCCCCCGAACGCGGAGTTCGCCAACGCGTACCCCAATCCGACTCCGAGAGCACGGATTTCGGCGGGGAACAGCTCGGCCTTCACGATGGCGTTGACCGACGTGTAGCCGGTGATGATGACGTAGCCGACGGCCAGGATCACGAACGCCATCACCGCTGAGGTCGTCTTCGGCAGGAACGTGAGCAGGACGTAGGTGTAGATGACGCCACCGACGCCGAAGAAGATCAGCAGTGGCTTGCGGCCGACCCGATCGCTGATGAGTCCGCCGACGGGCTGCAGCAGCATCAGGAAGATCAGCCCAAGCAGGTTGACCCATGTCGCCGTCAACGCACGGTCGGTCCCGAAGGTGGACTTGACGATTGCGGGTGCATTGACGCTGTAGGTATAGAACGCGATCGTGCCACCGGCCGTGATCAGGAAGACCAGGAGCAGTGGTCGCCAGTGCACGGTGAACAACGTCTTCATCGATCCCGCGTCGCGATCCTTGCCCTCGCGGATGGACTCGAGGTGCGATTCGCTCAGCGACTCGTCCATCGATCGGCGAATCCAGAGCACCACCAGCGCGGCGATGCCGCCGATGAAGAAGCCGATCCGCCACCCCCACGCCTTGAGTTCGTCGTTGTCCAAGAAGTGCAGGGCGATCAGCAGGGTGAACTGGGCGAGGACGTGACCGCCGATGAGGGTGACGTATTGGAACGACGACAAGAACCCGCGTCGATTCGCGGTGGCGGCCTCGGACATGTACGTCGCCGACGTGCCGTACTCGCCGCCGGTGGCGAAACCCTGCACCAGACGGGCGAGGACCAGAATCACCGCCGCCCACCAACCGATGATCTCGCGGGTGGGCATGACCGCCACCAGGAACGAACAACCCGACATGACGGTGATGCTGAGCATCAGTGAGGCCTTGCGGCCGCGGCGGTCGGCGAACCTTCCGAAGAACCACGATCCCACCGGGCGCATGACGAAGGTGACCGCGAAGATCGCGTAGATGTACACCGTCGAGTTGGTGTCGTTCTTGTCGAAGAACTGCGCCTCGAAGTACGACGCGAACACCGTGTAGACGTAGACGTCGTACCACTCGACGAGGTTTCCCGCGGAGCCCCTGACGGTGTTGAGCACGGCACGTTTGGTGCTCGTCGGAGCGCGTGTCGCACTGGTCTTCGCATCGCTCATTCAGGGACCGTAACGGATTCAGCCCCACCCTCACAGAGACTTTCCAGGTTTGCGGCGGTGCGTAATGTCGGATTCATGGAGTACCGCAGCCTCGGAAGAACCGGAATCCAAGTCAGCCCGTTGTGCCTTGGCGCGATGATGTTCGGCGGTTGGGGCGAGCCCGACCACGACACGTCGATCGCCACCATCCACGCCGCTCTGGATGCCGGCATCAACTTCATCGACACCGCAGACGTGTATTCGCAGGGCGAATCGGAGGTCATCGTCGGCAAGGCCCTGGCCGGGGGTAGGCGCGAGGACGTCGTGCTCGCCACGAAGGTCCACATGCAGATGGGCATACCGGTCGAGTCGCCTGCGGGCACCAAGGGCGACCCCAACAAGCGCGGGAACTCCCGGCGCTGGATCGTCACCGAGGTGGAAAACAGCCTGCGCCGGCTCAACACCGACTGGATCGACCTGTACCAGATTCACCGCCCCGACCCCGAAACCGACATCGAGGAGACCCTCGGTGCGCTCACCGACTTGCAACGGCAGGGCAAGATCCGTGCGTTCGGCTCGTCGACGTTCCCCGCGCACCAGATCGTCAAGTCGCACTGGGTCAGCGAGCACCGCGGTCTCAGCCGGTTCGTCACCGAGCAGCCGCCCTACTCGCTGCTGGTCCGCGGCATCGAGGCCGACGTGCTTCCGGTGTCCCAGGAGTACGGGATGGGCGTGCTCCCATGGAGCCCGCTGGCCGGCGGCTGGCTCACCGGGGGCTACCGCAAGGGCAAGGAGGCCCCGGCGTCCAGCCGGCGCAACCGGCTGCCGACGCGATATGACATGTCCACTCCCGAAAGCCAGCGCAAACTCGATGCTGCCGATGCGCTCGGCCAGCTCGCCGACGATGCCGGGCTGTCGCTGATTCACCTCGCCATCGCGTTCGTGATGCAGCATCCTGCGGTCACCGCACCGATCATCGGCCCGCGCACGCTCGACCATCTGAAGTCCCAGATCGGCGCCGCAGATGTGACGCTGTCCACGGACGTCCTCGACAAGATCGACGAGATCGTGCCGCCGGGGACGACGATTTCCCGCTTCGACCAGGGCTACCTGACGCCGCCGTTGACCGATCCGCTCCTCAGGCGCCGCCGCACCTCGTGAGGTGGCCCGTTTGCACCTGACAGGCATTCCGGCTTTCCTGATGGTGTGCCTGATATCAATCGTCGCCACGCGATGTCCCTGGTCGGAGTCGCCGCGCTGGCGGCTGCGATGCCCATGCCCGCCGCCGAGGCAGCGCCTCCTACCAGCCGTTACCTCTTCGAGGACAACTTCGACGGTCCCGCAGGTTCGGCGCCGGACTACTCCAAGTGGGAGCCTGCGCTAGAGCGCGAGTCGATGGAGGACCCGACGTTCTGGGAGCTGCCCGAGAACGTCGGGCAGTACCGCGACGACCGGCGCAACCTCTTCCTCGACGGCAAGTCCAATCTGGTGATCCGCGCCGCCAAGGACGGCAAGACCTACTACAGCGGCAAGCTCTTCGGTAAGTACAGAGGCCCCATCGGCACCACGTGGGAAGCCCGGATCAAGCTCAACTGCCTCACCCCCGGTGCCTGGCCCGCCTGGTATCTGGCCAACAACGATCCCGTCAACGGCGGCGAAGTCGACATCATGGAGTGGTACGGCAACGGCAGCTGGGCGCCGGGAACCACCGTGCACGCCAAGCTGAACGGCGGGGAGCACGTCAGCCACACCATCGCGCCCGACAGCGGGTGGCACACGTGGCGCGCCCAGTGGGACACCGCAGGCATCCGTTTCTGGCTGGACTACACGGACGGCGCGCAGCCGTATTTCAACGTTCCGTCGAACGCGTTGCCCGACTGGCCGTTCAACGCTCCCGGGTACACGCTCTTCCCGATCCTGAATCTCGCGGTTGCCGGCTCGGGCGGCGGCGATCCCAGCGGGGGCACGTACCCGGCGGACATGCTCGTCGACTACGTGCGGGCCTGGTGACTTAGATCACATCTACTCGTGTCACATCTGGCCGAGCAGGAGTGTCTTAGAGGTGCAATCACTTACGACGAGGAGTGCACCATGGACGCTCGATTGAACCTGTTCACCAACCCGATCGCGGGCAAGACGATGAAGCACGTCAGCGCGATGGGAAAGGCGATCAAGGACTCACCCCTGCCCGACTCGACACGAGAGTTGGTGGCCCTTCGCGCCAGTCAGATCAACGGCTGCGCCTTCTGCACCGACATGCACACCAAGGACGCGACGCTCGCCGGCGAGACCGCGACGCGCCTGCACCTCGTCGCGGTCTGGCGTGAGGCGACGGTGTTCACCGATGCCGAACGCGCCGCCCTCGAGCTGACGGAGCAGGGCACCCGCATCGCCGACGCGGCAGGCGGCGTGCCCGACGACGTGTGGGCGAATGCCGAAAAGCACTACGACGAGGACCAACTGGCCGCGCTGGTGTGCTTAATTGCCTTCATGGGCACCGTCAACCGCCTGAACGTCATCGTTCAGCAGCCCGCGGGCGACTACCAGCCCGGCAAGTTCGGCTGACCTCAGTAGGGCTTGCGACCCTCGGGCAGAACGAACTCCGAGACCGGCGCGGACACACCGTTGATGGTGGTCCCACCGTTGACGAGTGCGGGGGCCATCGGCAGCATGCTCTGCGGGAAGCCAAGAGTCGGCTCGGTGATCGCGTCGAGGCGGCCCATCTCCTCGGCGGTGAGCGTCACGTCGAGGGCGCGGATGTTGTCCTCGAACTGCGACATCCGGCGCGCCCCGATGATGATCGACGTGACACCGGGTTTCGCGTGCACCCACGCCAGCGCCACGCTGGCGACCGAGGTTTCGTGTGCCTTGGCGATGATCTCGAGCTCGTCGACGACGTCGTACGTCTTGTCGTCCAAGGCCAGCAGCGACCCGCGATCGGCCTCGTGCTGGCCGGCGTTGGCACGCGTGTACTTGCCGCTCAGCGCGCCGCCGCTGAGCGGCGACCACGGCGTGATCGCGAGGCCGAATTCGCCTGCCATGGGCACTAATTCCTGCTCGACGGTGCGTTGAAGCAACGAGTATTCGATCTGCAGTCCGATGAATGACGACCAGCCCCGAAAACGCGCGATCAGGTTGGCTTCGACGATCTTCCACGCCGGAGTGTCCGAGACGCCGAGGTAGCGCACCTTGCCTGCCCGAACGAGATCGTCGAGCGCTGCCATCGTCTCGTCGATGGGGGTGTTCGCATCCCACATGTGCAGCCAGTACAGGTCGATGTAGTCGGTTTGCAGGCGCCGCAAGGAGTTCTCGCAGGCGTTGACGATCGCCTTGCGGCCCGAACCCCCGCCGTTGGGATCACCCGGGTAGAGGTTGCCACTGAACTTCGTGGCGATCGTCAGCCGATCCCTTCGGGCAGGATGCCGCCCCACGTGGTCGCCGATGATCTTCTCGGAATGGCTCGCGGTGTAGAAGTTGGCGGTGTCGATGAAGTTGCCGCCGAGTTCGACGTAGCGGTCGATGATCTGTACGGACTCCTCCACGCTCGAGCCCCAGCCGAGGTCCTCGCCGAACGTCATCGCGCCAAGGCACAGCGGGCTGACGCGCAAACCGGATCGACCGAGTGTCACGTAGTGATCCAAGGGCATGGGTCGCGCCTTTCTGATAAATTGTTCACTTATGCGTTGGTACGGATTTGAACTAGTTTATCTCTGAACTACTTGACGGGCAAGGTTGATGTCTGGAGTCGATGCGGCCAAGGTGTGGTCGCTGAATTACCGCCTGTTGCTGTCGGTGATCTCCTCCGCCGAGGCAGGCATCAACGCGCTCGGGCTCGACTCCAAGGAACTGTTCCTGCTCGCGGAGATCGACGAGCATCCGTACCCCGCCGAGCTTGCGTCGACGCTGAGCATGCCCAAGGCCACGGTGACGGTGTACCTGAAACGACTTGAGACAGCGGGTTTCATGCGCCGCGAGATCGATTCCGCCGACCTGCGGCGCCATCGCCTCCTGCTCACCTCAGCCGGGCGCAAAGCCGCCAAGGAAGGTCTGGCGCTGCTCTCGAACGCGTTCGACGAGCGCCTCGGCCGCCTCACCGCCAAGCAGCAGCGCGAGCTCAACACCCTGCTCGAGAAGATCGTCTGACCGCCGCGTCCAACTCGAACCCGCCCGGCTGCTCACCTCCGCGTGCAATTTCAGCAAAGAGCGTAGGCGGGGAAACTGGCTCCTAAGAACCGATTTCGACCAAAATCGATTGCGTTCACGCGGGGAAATGGCCAGCATGGGTAGTGCCGGGTGCGGCGTTTCTGCGATCTACCCGGTGCGATTCAAGACCGAGGGGGTTCGGATGATGCGCTATCGCAGGGGCGATGCCGTGATTGCTCGCCAAGAGATCGAGGGAAGGGACCGGCCACGGGTACCCGCGGGTTCTCGCGGCACGGTAGTGACGACGACGATGCTCGGTAGACCCAAGAAGGTGTTCTTCGCGGTCTCCGACGGGTGGGGGCTCAAGCGTTTCGAGGTCATGGTCAACCGGGGCGACGTGGATGCAGCGCAACGCGACGCGGAGACCAGCGCCGGTCAAGGCCGCCGGGCGGATACGTAGAAGGTCGGAGGTGCCTGGACGTCGTCGCTCGCAGCGACTCCACGGCCGTAGCGTGCCATCTGTTCGGCCGCTGTTTCCGCGGACGCGTCCCAACCGTGCTGAGTGAGCCACTCGACGACGTCGGTGCGTTCCTCGTTGTACACCAGGTCGTCGACGTCGGTGATGTTCATCTTCATCACCTCGGCCGCGGCCGTTCTCATCCGCTGCGTCCGTTCTCGCTCGCTGGCCAACCGCTCAGGGTCCAAGACTTCCTTGCTCGGAGAGTTGGCCGCAAGGCGGCTGCCTGCGGCACTCAATGCCTGTATGCGCTCGAACAACAGGTCCTGTGCCTGAGCAGGCAGGTAGCGCAGTAGTCCTTCGACCGACCACACCGTCGGTTCCGACGGAGCAAACCCGTGCTCGCGGAGCGCCTTCGGCCAATCCTGGCGTAGGTCGATCGGAATGCTCACCCGACGACACTTCGGCTCGTGCTCCCGCAGCGTCGCGGCTTTGAACTCCAGCACGCGCGGCTGGTCCAGCTCGTACAGCACGGTGCCGTCCGGCCACGGCAGTCGCCACGCACGCGCGTCCAACCCGGCCGCAAGGATCACGACTTGGCGACTTCCCGCATTGGCCGCGTCCACGAAGAACTCATCGAAGAAGGCAGTCCGCGTAGCCATGAAGTCGGCGAACATGCGCATCCGCGTGACCAGGCCGGGTTCGGCAGCCGCCAATTCGTCCGGTACCGAGCCGCCGAAAAGCGTCCACATTCCCTCGCCCGCGGCATCAAGGAACATCCGCGCGAACCGGTCTTCGATGAGCGGGTTTTCACTCTCCGTCTCGGCAGCGCGCGCCGCTGCGACGCCCAGAGCCGTCGCGCCCACGCTCTCGGTGATCTCCCAGGAATCATTGTCAGCCCGCGGCATAGCCACTCCCTCGCTCCAGATCTTTCCGTTGCTACCACATCTGTCTGAAAGCACGCCTGGCGTACCGCCAGAGCAAACCGGCCCTAACCTTGTTCACATGGGACTCAACCCCGACGACACGTGGGAACCGCTACCGCGGGGACCCCACAAGCTGTCGCGCGACGAGGTCCAGAGCTCTCAACGTGGGCGCCTGTGTCTTGCCGCAATCGAGTCAGTCGCCGAACTGGGTTACGCCTCCACGACAGTCAGCGACATCGTGTCGCGGGCCAAGGTCGCGCGACGGACCTTCTATCAATTCTTCAGCAGCAAGGAAGATTGCTTCGCAGCGGGATTCGACGCCGCCATAGAGATCGTCGACTCGCAGCTGGATGCCGCCATCGGGGCGGCGCAGCCAACGGGGTTTCGGCATCTGGTGCGTCTGTCCCTGGAGGCCTACCTCGCGATTCTCGCCGCCGAGCCGGCAGCTGCGCGGGCGTTGCACGTGGAAACCATCAGAGCCGGGCCAGCCCTGATGAGCCACCGCGCACGGATGCAGCACCTGTTCGCCCACCGCATGAGGGCAGCGCATCGCCTGGCGCGCGAGCAAGGCGAACTCACGACCGAACCCTCGCCAGGCGTCTTCGACTTCTTGATCGGCGGTATCGACGACCGGATCCGATCCTGCATTCACCGTGACGGCCCGCAGGCCCTTCCAGGCCTGGCTCCGCTGCTCGTCGAGGCCACCCTGGCGCTGTTCATGGCGGACGGTACGCCAGCTGACTGACGGCCCGCTACCCCAAGGGTCTTGCGTGACAAAGTAGGGAACGTTAGTGTTCTCAACTTGGGGGGTGAGGTGCGTCACAATTCGTCACTGTGTCGGATTGCCCCTGGCATGGGGAATCGACGGCGAAATGACAAGGGGCGCAACATGGGTGGGTCGGCGTACGTAGGTCGAATCGGCGGATTGGCTGCGGCCCTTGGCATCGGGACGGCGGTGATCTACGGCTGCGGGGTGGCGTCGGCTGACACATCCTCGGGCTCGGAGTCCGATTCAGCATCGGCGAGTTCGTCGTCCGCGGGTTCAACGTCATCGGGAACGGCGTCATCGGCAACGGCGTCATCGGGAACGAATTCCTCGGCGGCACCCGGAGCAGCGGTCAGCACCGGAGGAGCCCTGACCTCGGAGACGAAATCAACGCGAACCAACAAGCGGTCCAACACATCTCAGACATCTAACCTCGCCGCCCGTTCAACGGCCGAGCCGTCGAAGAAGACGGCCGTCGCCGACACCCCCGCATCGTCGGCGGATCCAGAAACTGCGGCGTCGAGCTCCGCGATCGACGCTCCCAAGCCCGTCGCGGACACCACGCCCGAACCCACCCTCACCGCCCCATCCGTGGCAGTAGTGGCCAGCGTGCCGCAGCCGAAGTTCGCTGCGCCGGTCGAGGCGCCGAAGCAGGATGGGGTCGAGTTGGTGGCCGCCGCAATAACGAGTCTGGTGGATGACACCCCGGCGCTACCGGTGGAGCCACCGGCGACGTTGCCGTTGCTCGCGGCGGCGACGCGGCGGGAAACCTCCGACACGCCGCCCACTGCCAACTCGGTCGCCAATTCCCTGACCACGAACGCGCTCACCACGAATGCCGTCGACGCGATCGACCCGGCCACCGTCGTCGGAATACCGCAAACGGCGCCGTTGGAGTTCTTGCAGCACATACCGATCGTTGGGCAGCTGATCGTGACTCCGATCGTCGCCTTCATTCATGCAATCCCCGTCATCGGCGACGTCCTGCATCAGTTCGTCGGCTACCCAGTACAGCTCGGGGCGGCGCCCGGTACTCCGGTGGCTCGCGACGTGCGGGTGATCTCGTTCGACGGCACCCAGATCTACACGCACTTCATGCCTGCTCTCGTCTTTGGGCCGGATAAGAAGGCACCGACGATCGTGTACGGGCCAGGCTTGGGCATGCCCGGCGCCACCAGTCTCTACGGCACCCCGCTCGATGGTGTGCTCACCGACCTCTTCGGCTTCATGAGCATCGCCACGCTGCGGCAAGCCGGCTACAACGTCGTCACCTGGGACCCGCGCGGCGAATGGGGTTCGGGTGGTGAGTTGCAGACCGACCATCCGGACTTCGAAGGCCAGGATGCGTCCGCCATCATCAGCTGGGTCTCGCAGCAGGCCGAGGTCCGCCTCGACGCCCCTGGCGACCCGCAAATGGGCATGGTCGGCGGGTCGTACGGCGGCGGCGTCCAACTCGTGACGGCCGCCCGCGACCACCGCGTCGACGCGATCGTTCCGACCATCGCCTGGAACAGTCTGCAGAGCACTCTGTACAAGAACCAGGCGGTCAAGACCAGCTGGGGCCTACTGCTCACCGGGATTCTCGCCGGCACGCTGAGCCGGTCGAATCCGCTGATTTACCAGATGGCGGTCACGGACGCCTTGACAGGCAGCCTGACCCAAGCCGACCGGGACTTTCTGGCCGCACGCGGCCCCGACTTCCTGCTCAAGGACATCACTGCGCCCACCCTGCTGATCCAGGGCACGGTCGACACGCTGTTCAGCCTGGATGAGGCCGACGCGAACGCAGAGGCGCTGATCGCCAATGGCGTCCCCACCAAGGTGCTGTGGTTCTGCGGCGGGCACGGCCTGTGCGCGAACAACCTGCTCGATGGCAGCGACGGCGTGATGATTGCGCAGCGAACCCTCGAGTGGCTCAACAAGTACGTCAAGCGCGAAGACGTCGAGACCGGGCCGCAGTTCGAGTGGGTCGACCAACACGGCCAATGGTTCTCGTCAGACCGCTATCCGGTCGAGCCGGGCCCCGTGGTGATCGCGTCAACCGATAGTGGAGGATTTCTTCCGATCGTTCCCGTCGTCGGTGGCAGCCTCGGCATCATCGGCGGCTATCGGGCGCCCAACGCGCTGAACCTGACGGTTCCCGCGGCGTCCACGACGACGCACATCGTTGGCGCCCCGCAATTGACGCTCACCTATTCCGGCAACGGCATCGCCCGTCACGTCTACGCCCAACTCATCGACGACAGCACGGGTCTCGCGCTGGGCAGCCAAGTCACGCCCATCCCCGTGACGTTGGACGGGCAATCGCACACGCTGACCATCTCACTCGAGCAGGTGGCAGCCACGCTCGCGCCGGGGCAGACGGTCACACTGCAACTGGTCGCCTCGACGGGTACCTACCTGTCGCAGTACTCGTTTGGCACGCTGAATGTGTCGAACATGCAACTCGGGCTGCCGACCGCCCCTGATGTCGTCGCGGAGTCACCTCAGCAGCCGATCATGGCGTAGGAGACCAGTCCACCTCGCATCGATTTTGATGATGCAATACATCGAATCTATGCGTTGTACAGATGCGGCCCGCGACGGAATCATGGATCCCACTAGCGAGTCCGTTTGAACAGTGGAGGGTCGGGATGTCGAGCCAAGAGATCGAGGTGCTCGTCGTCGGCGCGGGTCAAGCCGGTATCGCGATGAGCGAGCACCTCGGCCTGCACGGCATCCCACACCTCGTCGTGGAGCGCGACCGCATCGCCGAGCAGTGGCGGTCGCGGCGGTGGGACTCCCTGGTTGCCAACGGGCCCGCGTGGCATGACCGGTTTCCCGGTCAGGAGTTCGACGTCGACCCCGACGCATTCGCCGCGAAGGAACAGGTCGCCGACTACTTCGTCGCCTACGCCGAGAAGATCGACGCGCCGATCCGCACCGGCGTCGACGTCACCTCGGTGCGAAAGATCGACGGCCGGCCGGGTTTTCGCGTGGAGACCTCGGACGGAGTCATCGAGGCGCGCCACGTCGTGGCCGCGACGGGGGCGTTCCAGAAGCCGGTCATCCCGCCGGTCGTGCCCGAGAGCGCCGGGATCCCGCAGATCCACTCCAGCTTCTACCGCAATCCGCAGCAGCTGCCCGACGGCAATGTCCTCGTGGTCGGAGCCGGGTCGTCGGGTGTACAGATCGCGGACGAGCTTCAGCAGTCGGGCCGCAAGGTCTATCTGGCGGTCGGGCCGCACGACCGGCCGCCGCGAAGCTACCGCGGGCGCGACTTCTGTTGGTGGCTCGGCGTTCTCGGGAAATGGGAGGCATCGGCACCTCCACGCGGCGCCGAGCACGTCACCATCGCCGTCAGCGGTGCCAACGGCGGAGACACCGTCGACTTCCGGGCCCTGGCCACCAGCGGCATCACGTTGCTCGGTATGGCAGGTCCCTACGACGACGGCGTCGTGGCCTTCGCGTCCGACCTTCGCACCAACATCGAGAACGGTGACGCGAACTACCTGTCCATGCTCGACGAGGCCGATGCCTACATCACCCGCAACGGCCTCGACCTGCCCGAGGAGCCGCAGGCCCGCATCCTCGGCCCCGATCCCGACTGCATGACCAACCCGATCCGCGAGCTCGACCTCGCCGCCGCGGGCATCACCTCGATCGTCTGGGCTACCGGCTTCGCGTTCGACTACGGCTGGCTACAGGTCGACGCGTTCGACGACGCCGGAAAACCGAGGCACCAGCGCGGCATATCGTCGGAGCCCGGCGTGTACTTCCTCGGCCTGCCCTGGCAGTCGCGACGGGGATCGAGCTTCATCTGGGGCGTCTGGCACGACGCCAAATATCTCGCAGATCAGATCGCGATCCAGCGCGGCTACCTCGCCTACAAGGCCTCCGGGCCGTCCGCCGACTAACAGAGAGGAGGAACGCTGGCAATGGGAACCACCCACAAGCGGATCCGGCCCTTCAACACCAAGGACACCTACCCCGAACAGGACCTGGACAACGACCTGTGTCAGGCGGTCGTCGCAGGCGGTGTGGTCTACCTGCGCGGGCAGATCGGCCAGGATCTCGACACCAGGGAATCGGTGGGCATCGGCAACGTCGCGGAGCAAACCGAGAAGGCGATGAGCAACATCGCGATGCTCCTCGACGAAGCCGGCAGCTCACTGCGCGACATCGTCAAGGTCACCGTGTACCTCACCGACATCCGTTACCGGGAACCGGTTTACAAGGTCATGGGCCGCTGGCTCAAGGGTGTCCACCCGGTCTCGACGGGACTGGTCGTCGAAGCCCTCGCGCGCCCAGAATGGCTGGTGGAGATCGACGCCACCGCGGTCATCAGCGAGGGTATTGGCGAGGGCTCTGACGCATGACGTTCTCCCTCGTCGCACGCGACGCCGCCACCGGCGCATTCGGCATCGTGATCTGCTCGTCGAGCCCCGCGGTCGCCTCACGCTGCGCGCACGCAAGGGCCACCGTCGGGGTGGTCGCATCGCAGAACGTCACCAACCCCGCACTCGGACCCTTGGTGCTCGACTCACTCGCCGGCGGCGCCGATGCGGACGCCGCACTCAAAGCCGCACTGGCACGGGAGAAGTTCCCGGACTACCGGCAGCTGACCGTCGTCGACCCCCACGGCAACACCGCGGTACACTCCGGAGCGCAGAGCCTTGGCGTGCACACCCACCTCCAGGGTGATCAAGCGGTGGCCGCGGGCAATCTCCTCAACGACGAGTCGGTGATCTCCGAGCTGTTGACCGGATATGCCGACAGCAGCTCGGCGGCGTTCGAAGAGCGCCTGCTCGACGGCCTGCGGGCGGCACTGGCTGCCGGCGGCGAAGCAGGACCCGTGCAC
Organism: Mycobacterium sp.; assembly: GCA_025963195.1. Lineage (GTDB taxonomy): Bacteria > Actinomycetota > Actinomycetes > Mycobacteriales > Mycobacteriaceae > Mycobacterium. The sequence goes on from JAOPVF010000001.1 coordinate 20,180, forward strand.
TCCGCAGGTCTGGTTGTCGTAGAAGACGTTCCATGGCCGGTGACCGATCTGCGGGTCGACCACGCCGATGATCCGATCGGAGATCTGGCGCAGCTGTGGCAGGTGTGGGAACCGCAGAAGGACGGCTACCGCGTGCGGGGCGTCGACCCCACCCGCGCACCCTCCTACGGCGTGCCGGGAGATCGGTGACCAACACCGACGCGGTGACGGCGTCGGCAGTCGCGGCCGCCCACCCAGCGTTGATCCAACTGTCCCGCGACCTCTACGACCGCCCCGAGACCGCGTGGGAAGAGGTCCGCTCGGCACGACGCGTCGCGGGTCAGCTGTCGGACAATGGGTTTGACGTCACTGAACGCTTCTGCGATCTCGATACCGCGTTCGCCGCCCGGATCGGGACGGGAGATCTGCACATCGCGCTGTGCGCCGAGTACGACGCGCTGCCCGGCCTCGGGCACGCGTGCGGACACAACTTGATCTCCGCCATCACCGTCGGCGCCGCGCTCGCACTTGCGCCTGTGGTCGACGACCTCGGTCTGACGATTACGGTGCTCGGCACCCCGGCCGAGGAGGGCGGGGGCGGCAAGATCGAGCTGCTCGAGCGCGGCGGTTTCACCGGACAGCATGCTGCCGCAATGGTGCACCCCGGCCCCGTCGACGTGGCAAGGGCACGGCCATTCGCCGTGTCGCACAGCCACGTCGAGTACAAGGGCAAGGCGGCACACGCCGCCGCCTACCCGGAACGGGGCGTCAACGCAGCCGATGCGTTCACCATCGCGCAGGTCGCGATCGGACTCCTGCGCCAGCAGTTGCCTTCCTCGGTGCGCGTGCACGGCATGATGACCCGCGGCGGAGAGGCTCCGAACGCGATCGCCGAGAAGACCGCGGGACGTTGGTACGTGCGCGCCGAGACGCTCGCCGAACTCGCCGACGTCGAGCCGAGGATCATGCGCTGCTTCGAGGCAGGCGCGCTGGCTTCCGGCGCGGTGCTCACCGTGACACCGGAATCGAAGCCCTACGCCGAATTCCGCACCGACGATGAACTTCTCGCCTGCTATGAGCGGCGCGCGACGGCGGTGGGCCGACGATTCAGCGACGGCCCCGACGCCATGATGGCGCGAGCCTCTACCGACATGGGCAACGTCTCCCAGACACTGCCTGCGATCCACCCGTACATCGGGATCGATTCGATGCCTGCGGTCAACCATCAGCCCGAGTTCGCCGCCGCCACCATCACCCCCGCAGCGGAAACCGCGATCGCGCAGGGAGCGCTCGCCCTGGCTGGCACGGTCGTGGACGCCGCCACCGAGGCCCACATCCGGCACCGGCTGCTCGGAGAGTGATGTCGACCCGCATCGAGCACGACCTCCTCGGCGACCGCGAAGTGCCCGCCGACGTCTACTACGGCGTGCACACGGCACGCGCGTTGGAGAACTTCCCCATCAGCGGGGTGCCGATCTCGAGCCACACCGACCTCGTCGTCGCGCTCGCCTCGGTGAAACAGGCTGCCGCGGAGACCAATCGACAACTCGGCCTCCTCGACCCCGACATCGCCGAGGTAATCATCGCGGCGTGCGTCGAGATCCGCGACGGAGCCCTGCACGAACAATTCGTCGTCGACCAGATCCAGGGCGGGGCGGGCACGTCGACCAACATGAACGCCAACGAGGTGATCGCCAACCGCGCGCTGGAACTCCTCGGCCACAACCGCGGCGCCTACCACGTCGTTCATCCGCTCGAACACGTCAACCTCGGGCAGAGCACCAACGACGTCTACCCCACGGCGCTCAAGATCGCCCTCGGCACCGCATCGCGTTCGTTGGAGCGGGCATTGCGCGGGCTCGTCGAGCACTGCACCACGAAGTCCCTCGAGTTCACCGACATGCTCAAGCTCGGACGAACCCAGCTGCAGGATGCCGTCCCGATGACGCTGGGCCAGGAGTTCGGCGCCTACGCGGTGACCATCGGCGAGGACGCCGACCGGATCAGCGAAGCCTCGATGCTGATCGCCGAGATCAACCTCGGCGGCACCGCGATCGGTACCGGGCTCAACGCCCACCCGGCGTACGCCGCGCTGGCGTGCGATCGGCTTCGCCACATCACCGGCCTTCCGCTGACCACCGCGGGAAACCTCGTCGAGGCGACCTCGGACGTCGGCGCCTTCGTCCAGCTGTCTGGCGTCACCAAGCGTGCCGCGGTGAAGCTTTCGAAGATCTGCAACGACCTGCGGCTGCTGTCCTCCGGTCCGCGCGCGGGCTTCGGCGAGATCAACCTTCCGCCCGTGCAGGCGGGGTCCAGCATCATGCCTGGCAAGGTGAATCCCGTCATCCCCGAGGTCGTCAACCAGGTCGCCTTCGAGGTGATCGGCAACGATCTCACGATCACGATGGCCGCCGAGGCCGGGCAGTTACAGCTGAACGCGTTCGAACCGATCATCGCCCGTGCTCTGCTGTCGTCACTGCGCCACCTCACCGCCGCCGTGAACGTCCTTGGGGAACGCTGCATTTCGGGAGTCACCGCCAACGTCGACCACATGCGCGACACCGTCCTGCAGTCGGCCAGCATCGCCACCGCACTCAACCCGGTGCTCGGTTACGAGGTCGCCACCGCGCTCGTCGCCGAGGCCATCGCCACCGGCGCATCCATACCGGAGCTGGTCCGGCGCTCGGCGCTGCTCGACGACGTGGTCCTCGCCCGAGTGTTGAGCCCCGAAAACCTCTGTCGCCCACACGGTTCCTGACCGGTCAGGCGTCGCCAGGCCCCTCGCGCTCGGCGAAGATGGCCCGCGCGGCTGCCGCGACGGCGCGCGCACGCGCGGTGGTCCGCACGGCCTGCAGCCGGGCCAGCACGATGGGCAGGCCAGGGAGGTCGTCCTTGATGGCGACGGCGCTCACCGCTCCCCCGTCGTAGGTTCCCTGATGCGCAGGCATCTGGTTGAGGATCGAGAACCCGTGACCCCTGGCGACCAATCCCCTTACCGCTTCATAGCTGGCCGATCGGTACCGAATCCTAGGCTTCACACCGGCTTTGGCGAGCATCGCCTCGAAGTAGTCCCGGCTATCCGGCAGATCGAGCAGCACCATCGGCTCGTCGGCCAGCTCGGTCAGCCGGATGGACTTCCGCTTCGCCAGCCGATGCTCGGCCGGCAGCGCCACGTACGGTGCCGCGACGCCGACGTACTCGGCATCGACACCCGCACCGAGGCCGAGGTCGTACGTGAGCGCCAGCTCCGCGGTGCCGTTGCGCAGCACGGTGCGGATGGCGTCGGCGGACGTCTCGATGACCTCGACCTCGAGGTCGGGGTGCAGCGTCCCGAGATCGGACAGCAGGCGCGGCAGCACGAACGGCGTCAAAGTCACGAAGCATGCCAGGCGGACCGTGCCGTGCACCTGGTCGACACGGCCGCTGGCACTGTCGAGCACCTCGTCGAGGTGGGCCAGCAGCGCCCGGGTGTCGCGGAGCATCTCCTCGCCGGCAGCGGTAAGGGCCAACCCGCGGGCCCTGTGCCGGATGAACAACTGCGAGCCGATCTGCTGCTCGAGTTGGCTGATCGCGGCCGAGACCGCCGACTGGGCAATGTGCAGCTCGTCGGCGGCCTTGGTCATGGACGAATGGGTGGCAGCCTTCACGAAGTAGCGCAGCTGCGTCAGCGTGACGTCAGGACGTCGGCGCATGCTGGTACTCCCATCTGGGTCACGACTCACCAGCATTACAGCTGCGCGGCATGCTTTCCAGGGATCGGGTCGGCGACGCGACCCTCGGCCCGCACCGGTCGGGCCCGCAGGTAGCCCAGCGCACCGAGGATGCCAAGCACTGCCAGGGTGCCGAGAGTGAACACTTCGAACGTCAACTGGCTGACGCCCCACGTCTCGACGAAGTCGTAGTCGAGCCCGAACAGGCGCTCCAGCGTGCCGGGAAACACCGCGACCCACGACCCGAGTGCCACCCACGCGAAGCACAGCCCGCCGAGGAGGCGGAAGCCGGTGTCCCCGGTCGGCACCCGGAATGGCCGCGGCACGTCTGCAAAGCGGGTGCGCAATCGCACCGCCGCGGGAATCGAGATGACGTAGCTGAGCAGGAAGGTGGAGATGGAGATGCTCAACACCACACCGAAGATCGAGGCCGACGATCCGGTGACCTGCATGGCGACCAGGCAGAACACCGTCGCCACCGTGCCGGAGAGCAGGTTGACCCGCACCGGCGTGCCCAGCTGGGGATGGAACCGGCCGAAGAAACCGCCGAAGAACGCCCCGTCGGCGGCGGCCATGGCCTGCATCCGGTCACTGATGATCATCCAGGCCGAACCCTGCGTCATCAGGATGATGGCGAAGATGACCCCAGTCACCGTCAGCATCGCCGGGGCGGCCGCACCGTAGACGCCGAACACCTTGGCGACGGCCTCCATCAGCCCGCCGATGCCGGTGATGTCGTCCTTCGGGAGCACCACCAGGATGGCGAAGATCGGCAGCAGGTAGGACGCCGCGGCGATGCCCGACGAGCGCGCGATGGCGATCGGGACGTCGCGCGCGGGGTTCTTCATCTCGCCTGCCGCGCTGTTGCCGGATTCGAAGCCCAAGTAGGAGAACAGAAGTAACGGCGTCACGCCGAGCAGACCGGCGATGGTCGGGCTGAAGTCGCTGACCGAGAGACCCGCGACACCGTGCTGCGACGCGTAGATCGCCGTCGTCACCAGGAAGATGACGAGGAACGCGATCTTGAGGATCGCGCCGACGTTCGGGATCCACTTGCCGTGCCTCAGGCTGATGATCGCGGCAAGCACGGTGAGCCAGATGAAGACCAGTTTGAAGGCATAGTCGGTGACCGAGCCGGGCTCGAACGGGGTGACGTAGGTACTCCACGTCTCAGAGGCGATGAACGCCATCGAGCCGCCGACCCAGACGGGCTGGGTGACCCAGGTCAGCAGCGACGCGATGGCCGCCACCGGCCGCCCCAAGGCCATTCGGCACCAGACGTATACGCCGCCCTCACCGGTGAACGCGCCACCGGTCTCGGCGAAGACGAGGCCGTAGGGCACCAGGAAGAGCACGGCCAGGACCAGCGCCCACGTGAACGTCTCCGCACCGAATCCGGATACCTGCCCCAGCGTCTCGATCGATACGACCGCGGCGACGATGAGGAAGACGATGTCGAGCCTGCCAAGGGTCTTCTTGAGGTGCTTGACCTCGCGGTCGGCCTGAGCCGTTTCGCGGTCGTCGGGTGTTGGTTGCTCCACTGCTCTCTCGCTTCTGCCCGTGAATGTGATCGCCCCCACAGTGACGCTCGCCCTCGCAGCTGTAAAACATCGTTTTCAGTGAATTCACATCGGAATTTCCGATCCAGCGTGCATCGCCAAATCAGATGCAAAACCCCTGAAACCACTAGTTGACCTCGGTTACCGATGACACGACGATTGCTATTACGCCGCGTGACGCAGGTCACGACGTCCGCACACCGCATTTCATGGCCCACAGCCCCACAGCCCGGGACCGCGACCTAGGAGGCACTCCATGCGAGACCCCCGGTACGACATCCTCTTCGAGCCCGTCCAGATCGGCCCGGTCACCGCGCGCAACCGTTTCTACCAAGTGCCGCACTGCAACGGGATGGGCTATCGCGATCCCTCCGGTGAGGCCTACATGCGCAGAATCAAGGCCGAGGGTGGCTGGGCCGTGGTGTGCACCGAACAGGTCGAGATCCACCCCACCTCAGACATCGGCCCCTTCATCGAACTGCGCCTATGGGACGACCAGGACCTGCCCGCACTCGCCCGCATCGCCGACAAGATCCACGAGGGTGGCGCGTTGGCCGGCATCGAGCTCGCCCACAACGGCCTGAACTCGCCGAACCTGATCAGCAGGGAACCCCCGCTGGGACCGCAGAACCTGCCGGTCGTGTCGTGGAACTACGACCCCGTCCAGGCCCGCGAGATGACCAAGGCCGACATCGCCGACATGCGGTACTGGCACCGCGAGGCGGTCCGCCGTTCGCTGCAGGCCGAGTACGACATCGTCTACGTCTACGCCGGCCACGCCATCGGCGGCCTTCATCACTTCCTGTCACGGCGCTACAACAACCGCACCGACGAGTACGGCGGCAGCATCGAGAACCGGGCCCGCCTGCTGCGCGAGATCCTCGAAGACACCCGCGAGGTGTGCGACGGGAAGGCCGCTGTGGCATGCCGGATCTCGGTCGACGAGATGCTCGGCGACGACGGCATCACCCGCGCCGAGATCGAAGACGTGATCGGCATGCTCGGCGAGCACCCCGACCTGTGGGACTTCGTCCTCGGCAGCTGGGAGGACGACTCCGTCACGTCGCGCTTCGGACCCGAGGCCGAACAGGAACCCTACGTTCGCGGACTCAAGGCGCTGACCACCAAACCGGTTGTGGGCGTTGGCCGCTTCACGTCACCGGACATGATGGTGCACCAGGTGAAGACGGGCGTGCTCGACCTGATCGGCGCCGCAAGGCCCTCCATCGCCGATCCGTTCCTTCCGCACAAGATCGAGACCGGCAATCTCGAGGACATCCGCGAGTGCATCGGCTGCAACATCTGCGTGTCCGGGGACTTCACCATGTCCCCCATCCGCTGCACCCAGAACCCGACCATGGGTGAGGAATTCCGCCGCGGCTGGCACCCCGAGAAGATCCGAACCCGGTCCAGCGACTCCTCGGTACTGGTCGTCGGCGCCGGACCGTCCGGTCTGGAAGCCGCACGTGCGCTTGGCAATCGCGGATACACCACGAGCCTCGCCGAAGCCACCCGCACCCTCGGCGGACGCGTCGCTCGCGAGGCGAAGCTACCCAGCCTCTCGGCCTGGATCCGCGTCGTCGACTACCGCGAACAGCAGCTGCAGAAGCTCGAGAACGTCGACGTCTTCATGCAGAGCGAGATGACCGCAGACGACATCATCGAGAACGGCTTCAACCACGTCGTCATCGCCACCGGTGCGCGCTGGCGCCACGACGGCGTCGGCCGCTGGCACACCAAGCCCATGGAGATCGTCGAGGGCGCAGACGTTCTGAGCCCCGACGACGTCATGGCGGGCGTCAGGCCGCGCGGTCAACGCGTCGTCGTGTTCGACGACGACCACTACTACATGGGCGGTGTGATCGCCGAACTGCTGGCAGGCGAGGGACTCGACGTCACCCTGATCACGCCTGCGGCCCACGTCTCACAGTGGACCACCAACACCCTTGAGGTGGCGCGCATCCGCAAGCGCGTCATCAGGGCAGGCATCGACGTGCGGACCAACTCGGCGCTCACCGCCGTCACCGCGGACGGCGTGCGCACCGCGTGTGTGTACACGGGCGACGACGGCTCGGTGAGCGCCGACACCGTCGTCATGGTGACCGCACGGCTACCCATCGACGGTCTTTATCAGGAACTACTGGACCGCAACGGCGAATGGGCCGATGCCGACCTGTTGAGTGTTCGCGCCATTGGCGACGCTTGGGCGCCGGCTACCATCGCCGCCGCGGTCTGGTCCGGACACCGCTACGCCGAAGAACTCGAAGAGCCTGCGCCCTTCGGTCCCGTGCCGTACCTGCGCGAGGTCGCCGAGCTCGCCGCCGAACCCGTCATGTATCTACCCATCACGCCGGTCGAACCGGCAGGAGTATGAGGAGCACCGGCACCGACGGTGTCGCCCACGTGAATGGCTGGCGCGGCGAGTACCGGGTGACCGAACCGCTAGTCAAGCAGTTCGCGATCTACGTCCCCTGAGAGGCACGCACATGACCACGCTCGACGACTGGACCCGGCTCGCAGGCGAAATCGCGCCGCGCACCGAGATCTTCATCGACGGCAAGTACCGGGCCGCGCTCTCCGGTGCGACGTTCGATTCGATCAACCCCGCCACCGGTGAACTGATCGCCAAGGTGTCGTCGGCAGAGGCGCAAGACGTCGACGCGGCAGTGACTTCCGGGCGAGCCGCCTTCGAGTCGGGCGCCTGGTCGCGAGCCTCGCCGTCCCATCGCAAGCGCGTCATGCAGCGCATCGCCGAGCTGATCACGGAGAACGCCCGAGAGCTGGCGCTGCTGGACTCGATGGACATGGGCAAGCTGGTGGCCGAGGCGCATGCCGTCGACGTCCCCTCCGCCGCAGAGCTCTTCGCGTTCTATGGCGAGGCGATCGACAAGCGCGGCGGGGAGATCGCTCCCACCGAGCCGGGCAACCTCGCCTTGGTGACCCGTGAGCCGCTTGGTGTGGTCGGTGCGGTGACGCCGTGGAACTTCCCACTGGACCTCGCGGTGTGGAAGCTGGCGCCCGCGCTGGCCGCGGGCAACTCCGTCGTGCTGAAACCGGCCGAGCAGGCACCACTGTCGTCGGTCCGGCTCGCCGAGCTCGCGGTGGAAGCGGGCCTGCCGGAGGGGGTGCTCAACGTCGTACCCGGCCTCGGCCCGACGGCAGGGGCGGCCCTCGGCCTGCACCACGACGTCGACGTCATCGCCTTCACCGGATCCACCGAGACCGGCAAGCGGTTCCTGCGTTACGCAGCCGATTCCAACGCCAAGCAGGTCTGGCTGGAGTGCGGCGGCAAGAGCCCGAACGTCGTGTTCGAGGATGCCGACCTGGATGCCGCGGTGGACAAGGCGATCTTCGGGGCGTTCTACAACCAGGGCGCGGTGTGCTCGTCGAACTCCCGGCTGCTGTTGCACAGCTCGATCGCCGACGAGTTCCTCGCCGAACTGGTCAGGCGCACCGCCGACGTGCGGCCAGGCAATCCGCTCGACCCCGAATCCACCCTGGGTGCCCTCGTCGACGAGTTGCACACCCAGCGTGTCGTCGGGTTCATCGAGCGCGCCCGCGCCGAAGGCGAGATCCTCACCGGCGGCACCCGCGAAATCGTCGGCGGTCGTGGTTGTTTCGTGGCGCCGACCATCGTCGCGAACCTCTCACCGGCCGCCGAGATCATCACCGACGAAGTCTTCGGTCCGGTGCTTGCCGTGCAGACGTTCTCCGACGAGGCGGAGGCGATCGCGATGGCCAACGACACCGTCTACGGGCTGGCCGCATCGGTGTGGACACGCGACCTGTCGCGGGCCCACCGCGTCTCGGCGGCACTGCGCGCAGGCACCGTCTCGGTGAACACCGTCGACGCGTTGAGCGTGCAGACGCCGTTCGGCGGCTTCAAGCA